>NZ_RCNW01000082.1:0-26972 GCF_004307605.1 Pseudomonas sp. Sample_24 | reverse complement strand
ACTTTCGCAATGGCACTTACCCGATCCCGATGCCCAATGGCATGGGGGTTGAGGCGTCCGGCGTGGTCCAGGCCATCGGCGAGGGGGTGACCAATGTCCAGGTGGGGGATCGCGTCACTTACACCGGTTTCCTCAACACCCTCGGCGCCTACAGCACCGAGCGCCTGATCCCGGCCGCACCGTTGATCAAGCTGCCGGAAACCATCAGTTTCGAAACCGCTGCCGCCATGACCATGCGCGGCCTGACGTCTTCGTACCTGATGCGCCGCATCTACGACTTCAAGGAAGGCGATAGCATTCTGCTGCATGCCGCTGCCGGTGGTGTGGGCCTGATCGTTTCGCAGTGGGCCAAACTGCTGGGCCTGAACGTGATCGGCACGGTCTCGACCGAGCAAAAGGCTGAAATCGCCCGGGCTCACGGTTGCGACCATACGATCAATTACAGCCATGAAGACGTTGCCGCTCGCGTTCGCGAACTGACCGACGGTGTGGGCGTCAACGTGGTGTTCGACAGCGTTGGCAAGAACACCTTCATGGGTTCGCTGGATTCGTTGAAACCCCGTGGCCTGATGGTCTGCGTGGGTACGGCGTCCGGGCCGATCCCGGCCTTCGACCCGGTGATGCTGGCGATGAAAGGTTCGCTGTTCCTGACCCGTCCGGCTCTGGCCAACTACATCAGCGACCCGGCGGAAAAGGCCGAGCTGGCCGGTGAGTTGTTCGACCATGTCGGCAGCGGCCGGATCAAGATCGAGATCAACCAGCACTACGCCTTGCAGGATGCGGTGCAGGCGCACCGTGATCTTGAATCGCGCAAGACTACCGGCTCGTCGATATTCGTCATTTAAGGAGCTGCCAGCCATGAAAGTCGAACAATTGACCTGCAGCATCGGTGCCGAGCTCATCGGCGTAAACCTGGCCGACGCGGTGCACGACGACGGTCTGTTTGCCGAAATCCGTGCCCAGCTGCTCAAGCATCGAGTGGTGTTCCTGCGCGATCAGGACATCACTCGCGCCGAGCACGTGGCTTTTGCCCGGCGCTTCGGTGAACTGGAAGATCATCCGGTGGCCGGCAGTGATCCGGAGCATCCCGGGCTTGTGCAGATCTACAAGAACCCCGACCAGCCGATGGACCGCTACGAAAACGCCTGGCACACCGATGCCACCTGGCGCGACGCCCCGCCGATGGGTTGCGTGCTGCGCTGCGTGGAGTGCCCGCCGGTGGGCGGCGATACCATGTGGGCCAACATGGTTCTGGCTTACGAAAATCTGCCGGATGATGTGAAAGTGAAGATCGCCGACCTGCGCGCCCGTCACAGCATCGAAGCCAGTTTCGGCGCGGCCATGCCGATCGAGAAGCGCCTGGCGCTGAAGGCGATGTACCCGGACGCCGAGCACCCGGTGGTGCGCACGCACCCGGAAACCGGCGAAAAGGTGCTGTTTGTCAATGCCTTCACCACTCACTTGAGCAATTACCACACCCCTGACCGGGTGCGTTTTGGCCAGGACGCCAACCCTGGTGCGGGCGAGTTGCTGCGTTACCTGATCAGTCAGGCATATATCCCTGAGTATCAAGTGCGCTGGCGCTGGAAGCCCAACAGCATCGCCATCTGGGACAACCGCAGTACCCAGCATTACGCCGTCATGGATTACCCGCCGTGCCATCGCAAGATGGAGCGCGCCGGGATCATCGGCGACAAGACTTACTGATCCACCGCCTCTGCATTCGCTCTCGTAAACACGCCTGCCCGGCGCGACCCCGGGTGGGCGGGACAATCATAAGAACTGGAGTAAACCATGCAATTCTTCGACGATTCCCTGCACCCCGAAAACATGGAAAAAGTGGTTATCACCGTGGCCCCGTACGGCCCGGAGTGGATGCCCGAAGATTTCCCGGAAGACATCCCGCTGACCATGGACGAGCAAATCCACAAAGCGGTCGAGTGCTATGAAGCCGGCGCCACGGTCCTGCACTTGCACGTGCGGGAACTGGACGGCAAAGGGTCCAAGCGCCTGTCGAAGTTCAACGAACTGATCGCCGGTGTGCGTGCCGCCGTGCCGGACATGATCATTCAGGTCGGCGGCTCGATTTCCTTCGCCCCGGAAAGCGACGGTGAAGCGGCCAAGTGGCTGTCCGACGACACCCGCCACATGCTGGCCGAGCTGACGCCGAAACCGGATCAGGTCACGGTGGCGATCAACACCACCCAGATGAACATCATGGAACTGCTGTATCCGGAATACCTGGAAGGCACTTCCCTGGCCAATCCGCTGTATCAGGCTGCCTACAGTGAAATGACCGTGCCGGCAGGTCCGGCCTGGGTCGCCGAACACCTCAAGCGCCTGATGGCCAATGGTATTCAGCCGCACTTCCAGTTGACCGGCATGCACGCCATGGAAACCCTCGAGCGCCTGGTGCGCCGTGGTGTCTACAAAGGCCCGCTGAACCTGACCTGGATCGGCATCGGCGGTGGTTTCGACGGGCCGAACCCGTTCAACTTCTTCAACTTCATCCACCGCGCGCCGGACGGTTGCACCCTGACCTCCGAATCGCTGCTCAAGAACGTCATGCCGTTCAACACCATGTCGATGGCCATGGGCATGCACCCGCGCGTGGGCAACGAAGACACTATCATTGATCACAAGGGCGAGCGTTTCGGCTCGGTGGCGCAGATCAAGCAAACCGTGCGCATTGCCCACGAACTGGGTCGCGAAATCGCCACGGGCAAAGAAGCCCGTGAGATCTATCGCATCGGTGTGCAGTACGACAGCATCGAGGAAACCCTGTTGGCCAACGGCATGGCGCCCAACCGCAAGGCCGGGCAGAAAGGCGTGCCGCAACGCGGCTGACCGACACGGCGAGCGAGCGGCCGTGACCGCTCGCTCGACGCACTGCTACACGCTTGATAACAACAATAAAACAAAGCTTTGAGGAGGCTGCATGGCCTTTCACCCAATCGCCGACGATGACGACTCCGGTGGAGTCGTTGTTGCGCGTAAATATGCCTGGATCGTCTTTGCCCTGACGTTTGGCCTGTTGATTTCCGATTACATGTCGCGCCAGGTACTGAACGCGGTGTTCCCGCTGCTCAAAAGCGAGTGGGCGCTGAGCGACGGCCAGCTCGGCCTGCTCAGTGGCATCGTTGCGCTGATGGTCGGGCTGCTGACGTTTCCGCTGTCGCTGATGGCCGACCGTTTCGGCCGGGTCAAGAGCCTGGCGCTGATGGCGATGCTCTGGAGTCTCGCGACCCTTGGCTGCGCATTGGCCCAGGATTACCAGCAGATGTTCATCGCGCGTTTCATGGTCGGCGTCGGCGAGGCAGCCTATGGCAGCGTCGGCATCGCCGTGGTGATTTCGGTGTTTCCGAAACACATGCGTGCCACCCTGGCCAGTGCCTTCATGGCCGGTGGCATGTTCGGCTCGGTGCTGGGCATGGCGCTGGGCGGGGCCATCGCCGCCAAACTGGGCTGGCGCTGGTCGTTTGCCGGCATGGCGCTGTTCGGCCTGGTGCTGGCGATGCTTTATCCGCTGATCGTCAAGGAAGCACGCATTGCGCCGCAACGCGCCGCCAAGGCTGTCGCGGTGGTCAAGCGGCCGTTGCGCACGTTGTGGTCCAGCCGTTCGGTGGTGGCGACCTACGTCGCCAGCGGCTTGCAATTGTTCGTCGGTGGCACGGTGATGGTGTGGATTCCCAGCTACCTCAATCGCTACTACGACATGCCCACCGACAAGGCTGGCGGCATGGCGGCGATCATCGTGTTGTGCAGCGGCGCGGGGATGATCCTGTGCGGCATGCTCAGCGATCGCCTGTGCCGTCACTCGCCGGAGCGCAAAGTCAGCCTGGCCATCGGTTTTTGCCTGGGCAGTTGCCTGTTGTTGTCAGCAGCATTTGCCTTGCAAGCAGGGCCGTTGCAACTGGCGCTGATCTGCCTGGGCATGTTGATCGCCACCGGCACCACCGGCCCATGCGGCGCGATGGTTGCCAACCTGACGCATTACTCGGTCCACGGCACGGCGTTCGCCACGCTGACCCTGGCCAACAACATGCTGGGCCTGGCACCGGGGCCGTTCATCACCGGCCGGGTGTCCGATCTCATCGGTTTGCATGCCGCGTTTCAACTGGTGCCGCTGGTCAGCCTCGCGGCAGCAGCGGTGTTCTTTTATGCCAAGTGTCATTACCACAAAGATATTGCCCGCCTTCAGGGTCAGAGCGTGCCTGACCCCGTTCGTGAAGCCGGGATAGAGGTGAAGTTGTGAGTCGTCGTTTACGTATTGATGTGTTTTTCGATTTCATCTGCCCCTGGTGCCTGATCGGCAAACGCCAACTGGAGCATGCACTGGTGCAGTTCCGCAGTCGTCATCCGGATGTGCAGATCACCACGGCGTGGCACGGTGTGCAGTTGCTGCCGCAGTTGCCGGTGGAGGGTGAGCCATTCGCCGATTTCTACCGCAAGCGCTTGGGCAATGCCGACGCCATGACCATGCGCCAGGCCCAGGTACAGGAGGCTGCCAGGGCGGTTGGACTGGCGATTGATCTGAGCCGCATCGAAACGATGCCCAACACTGCCGACGCCCATCGCTTGTTCCAGCGTGCCACGGCGCTGGGCAATGCGGCTCAGCGTGAAATGTTGCTTGAACGCCTGTTCGCCGGCTATTTCCAGAGACGCGAAAACCTCGGTGATCGCGAGACCCTGCTCGCCATTGCCCGCTCTTGCGGCCTTGACCCGGACACCCTGGTCGACTGTCTGAAAGGAGACGCCACACCGTTTGCAGCGCCACCGGAGGCGACCAGTGGTGTGCCGAGTTTCCAGTTCGACCAGCGCGTGACCGTCATCGGTGCACAACCGGCCCAGGCGCTGCTCGGGGCGATGAACGAAGCCCTCAAGCACAGTGAGCGCGAGCGGCAGCCGGCATGACCCGGCGCATTCCCGTACCTGCTGGCAAACACCCGCAGGCCGGTGGCCGTGCGCTGTTCGAATTCGAAGACAAAAGCCTGGCGTTGTTCAACGTCGACGGGCAGTTGTTTGCCATCGACGACAGCTGTCCGCATCAGGGCGCCTCGTTGTGCGGCGGGCGGCTTGAGGGCTGCGTGATTCAGTGTTGCGCCCATGGCCTGCGATTCGATCTGCGCAGCGGCTACATGCTCAATTCCACGCTGGTCAAAGTCACCCACTACCCGGTCGAGATCATCGACGACCAGGCGTTTATCGTCATCACTTGCGAGGAGTCCGCGCCATGAGCGCCATCGCTCTCACCCGTATCCACAGTCGCACTCGCGAACTGGCGCCGGGGCTTATCGTCAGCCTGATCGTGGCGGCCGCCGCGTCGTTCCTGTCCGAGCATTACGGTGCGCCGGTCATGCTGTTTGCCTTGCTGCTGGGCATGGCCCTGAATTTTCTGGCCGATGACGGCCCGTGCAAGGCCGGTGTCGAGTTCACCGCCCGCACAGTGCTGCGCATCGGGGTCGCACTGCTGGGCATGCGCATCACCCTGGAGCAAATGGCGGCGCTGGGCTGGAAGCCGATTGCGCTGGTGGTGATTCTGGTGGTGGTGACCATTGGTGTGTCAGTGATCGCGGCCAAGGCGTTGGGCTTCCAGCGCCTGTTCGGCATGCTGACCGGTGGGGCGACGGCGATCTGTGGTGCTTCGGCGGCGTTGGCGCTGGCGGCGGCGCTACCCAACCATCCGCAAAAAGAGCGCGCTACGTTATTCACGGTGATTGGTGTCTCGGCGTTGTCGACCCTGGCAATGATTGTCTACCCGATGATTGCCAACTGGCTGGAGTTGTCGCCGCAGGTGGCAGGTGTATTCCTCGGCGCGACCATTCACGATGTCGCGCAAGTGGTCGGCGCCGGTTACAGCATGTCCACCGAAACCGGTGACACGGCCACGGTGGTCAAACTGATGCGCGTGGCGATGCTGCTGCCGGTGATCGTCACCGCCGCGATGATCACCCGCATGCAGGGCGCCGACCCGACCGGCAAGCGCCCGCCATTGCTGCCGTGGTTTGCCGTCGGTTTCCTGATCCTGGCCTGCATCAACAGCACCGGCTGGGTGGCGCCGGCGGTGCAGGGCTCGGTCAATGAACTGTCGCGCTGGTGCCTGGTGGTTTCCATCAGTGCCCTGGGCATGAAGACCCGCTTGAAGGAGCTGGCAGCGGTCGGGATCAAGCCGATTTTGCTGATGGTGGGGGAGACAGTATTCCTCGTCGTGCTGGTGTTGTTGCTGCTGCGCTGGGGTTTCTAGGATTCACACAGAGCGCTCGATGCAACCAGCCACGAAACCCGTAGGAGCAAGGCTTGCCCGCGATAGCGCCGGGTCAGGCGCCATTGATGCCGGATGTGCCGGCCTCATCGCGGGCAAGCCTTGCTCCTACAGGGAGAGGGTTGTTTATCGAGTTTTCGGACAGCCACAGAGAAATGAATGCTGATTTCGCTCTTTGCGGCGACCGTGCCAGCGGTCGCCGTTTTTTTTTGCCTGCTGTCAGGACGGTTTCTGTTTCTGCGCCCGCCACGTCGCCGGCGGCATGCCGAACTGGCTGATGAACCACCGCGTGAACGAACTTGCCATCGAATAGCCGAGCATGTCGGCAATACGGCTCAGCGAGTAGTTCGGGTTGTCCAGATAACGCAGCACCAGATCGCGGCGCACATCGTTGATCACGTCGTTGAACGCACAGCCGTCGTCCTTGAGGCGACGTTGCAGGGTGCGCACGTTCATGCCCTGGCTCTGCGCGACTTGCTCGATGGTCGCGCGCCCCATGGGCAGCAGCAGGTAAATGGCTTTGCGCACTTCGAACAGCATCGAGGTGCCATCGTGGCTTTGCAAAGAATCGAGATAACTTTGGGCGTAGCGGGCCATGGCCGGGTCGGCGTTGGGGTTGGTCATGTCGAGGCTGGCATCTGAGCAGACGATGCCGTTGAACTCACTGCCGAACTCCAGGGTGCAGCCGAACAGCCGGCGATGCAGTTGCAGGTTGTCCGGTGCCTTGTGCATGAAGTTGACGCTGTACGGGTGCCAGTGCGAACCGAGCAGCGCCGCGCACAAGCGGAACATCACACCGATGGCCAGCTCGGTGGCCTGGCGGCTGGGCATCGGCGTTTCGGTGACGACTTCTTCGCGGATGATCACCATCTTGCCGGCCTCTTCAATGAAGATCGCCAGCGAATCGTTCATCAGGTGCCGGTAATGCACCACCACCTGCAAGGCATCGCGCAACGTGCGCTGATGGCTGAGCAACAGGCTGACCACGCCGAAGTCCGAAAGCTGGCGCGACTCGGCCATGCTCAAGCCGAACGTCTGGCAACCACTGGCGGCGGCCGAGTCTTCCAGCAAGCGTACGGCGGCGTCGATCGCAATGCGATGCTCGGGGGCTTGCAATTGCGCCCTGCTCAGGCCGACGGCGACCAACACATCGCGCGGGTTGAATCCCAGGTACTGGGTGACCTCCAGGTAGTTGGTCAGTACAGCAGCGCGAACAAGCTTGGGCATGCGTAGGTCTTCCCTGGGCCGATGGCTTCTTTTTCTGATGGGCGGGCGTGGCGACTATATCCAGCGCATCGACCGTTGAACAGTTGTCTTGTTGGCGATGGACATCACGCTGGCGGGCGTTGAATCAGCGCTGCTTGCGCGAGCAATCCAAGCTCATCCGTTGATTACAGTGACCCTGCGCCAACCTGTGGGGTTATTCGACCAGCGGTCGAGGCGATAAAGTGTCGGACAATTTGTCATCAAAAGAAAAGTGCCTGACGTCCAATGTAAAGCGCCTCGAGTGGGCGCTCTTTAATGTCGACCCTACAAAAAGCCTCTGGCGAAAACAGCCAGTCGAGATATCGAGAAAGCGAAGGTGTTGACCGTGGACAAATTGCAAACTGCCGCCACCGTTCTGATCGTACCGGGCCTGCGCGAGCACGTTGCCGAGCATTGGCAAACGTTGCTGCAAGCCAAGCTCGCCAAGGTACGCAGCGTCCCGCCGCTGGAGACCGACAAGCTCGACTGCGGTGCCCGCGTACGGGCTATCCAGCACGAACTGGAGCAGATCGACGGCCCGGTGATTCTGGTAGCCCACAGTGCCGGCGTGCTGATGGTCGCGCATTGGGCGGCGCAGTACAGCCGTCCAATCAAGGGCGCATTGCTGGCCGCGCCACCGGACCTCGATGCAGTCTGGCCGGCCAACTATCCCTCTTCGGAAACACTCAGCAACCAAGGCTGGAATCCTCTGCCACAAGGCCCGCTGCCATTCCGCAGCATCGTGGCCGGCAGCACCAACGATCACCTGGCCAGTTTTTCCGCCGTGACCCGCATGGCTGAAAACTGGGGCGCCGAATTGCTCGATCTGGGCGATGTCGGCCATCTCAATCCGGCCGCAGGATTTGGCCACTGGGCGCAAGCCGAGGCACTGATCCTGCGATTGGACCAATAAAACAGGACCGCTAATACAGGAACCGGCAGGCATCACGTCAGCTGGCATTTGCCCTCACTCCTGAAAACGCAGACCCGAAGAGGAATGCGCGAGGGCGGCTGCGCTTAAAACAAATACAAAAAGGCGGAGACAACGCAATGCACAACAACAAGAGTCACGGGTTCACCGCATCACGCTACACATTGCTGGCCTCGGCCATTCTCGCGGCAACGGTGCCGATGGCCCATGCGGCCGAGATCGAGACAGGTAACCCGGACTGGACCGTTCGCCTGGATAACACCGTCAAGTACAACTATGGCGTGCGCACCGAAAGTGCCGACAAACGCATGTTGGCTACGCCAAACAACAACGACGGCGATTACAACTTTCGCAAGGCCGGCACCAACATCACCAACCGCGTCGACCTGTTGACCGAGATGGACGTGGTCTACCAGAACCACATGGGCTTTCGCGTCAGTGCTGCCAGCTGGTACGACAAGGCGTACGAAAACACCGGTTCCAATTCCAACCCGTTCGTCAACGGCAACGGTTCGACCTCGGGCCTGATCGCCAACGACCCGCGCCTGGCGGGTGTCACCCGGGACAACGTCGGCACCGGCAGCCCGCACCTGAGCAACTACGCGCAGCGCTACTACACCGGCCCGTCCGGCGAAATCCTCGATGCCTTCGTGTTTTACAGCACCGAAGTGGGCGAGGAGTCGATACTCAGCGTCAAGGCTGGCCAGCACAACGTGTTCTGGGGCGAGACCATTCTCAACCCGGTGCACTCGGTCAGTTACGGCCAGTCGGGCCTCGACCTGGCCAAACTCGCCGCATCGCCGGGCACCGAAGCCAAGGAACTGTTCGTCCCGCGCAACCAGCTGTCGATGTCGTTCACCGTCAACCCGGAGTTGACCGTCGGCGCCCAGTACTTCCTCGATTGGGATGAGGCGCGCCTGCCGGAAGCGGGCACTTACTACGGCGGTTCCGACCTGGTCGGTTTCGGTGCGCAATCGTTCCTGCTCGGCAACACCAACGCCGTGGTTCCGGGCAGCCCGCTTGGTTGTGGCCTGGCGCCGTGCAACGGTTTGACCAACGTTCGTCGCGGTCATGACCTGACGCCGGACAAGCGCGGTGACTGGGGCGTCATGGCCAAGTGGTCGCCAGCCTGGCTGGACGGCACCCTCGGCGTTTACTACCGCGAAACTTCGGAGATCCTGCCGCAAGCCTGGCTGGACGCCCGTGGCCTGACCTCGGCCAACCCCAACGGCACCCGCCCGGCCGGTCAAGTGCCTGCGGTGATCAACACCCTCAACTCGCTGAACACCGCCACCTATCAGATGGCCTACGCCGACAACATCAAGATCGTCGGCCTGAGCCTGTCCAAGGATGTCGGCGGTGTGAGTGTGGGGTCGGACCTGAACATTCGCCACAACATGCCGCTGGCCAGTATTCCGGCGATCGTCAGCACCAACAGCCCGTTGGGCCTGGGCCAGGGTCTTGGCTTGCTGCCGGCGCGAACTGCTGCCACGGGTGTGATTTATGACACGCCGGAAAAGGGCGACAGCATGGCTGCCACCGGCGACACGCTGCATTGGACGATCAATGGCCTGATGACCATTGCCGATACGCCGCTGTTCGATTCGGCAACCCTGCTCGGCGAGTTGTATTACAGCAACCTGCTCAAGCTCGATAGCAAGAACGAGGCGCTCTACAAAGGCAAGGACAGCTATCGCGGCATCGACGCACCGACCCGGGACAACTGGGGCATCGCGGTCAACTTCACCCCGACCTGGTACCAGGTGTTCCCCGGTGTTGACCTCAACGCGCCGATGTCTGTCAACGTCGGCCTCGATGGCGTGTCACCGGTCTCCGGTGGCGGTGCCAAAGACACCGGCAACTACGCCATCGGCCTCGGTGCCGTTGTGTACAACAAATACTTTGTCGACCTGAAGTACGTGGACTCCTTCGGCAAAACCGACAAGTGCAATGTCAGCGGCGTAAGCACCGGCCCGACCGGTGGCGACGGCTCTACGCCGAACGCCTTCAGCGGCAACGAAAACTACGCCTGTTACGCCGGTGGCTACTCGGCCTTCTCCGGAGGTGGCGCAACGACTGAGGACCGTGGCGCCGTTTACCTGACGATGAAAACCACTTTTTGATTCACCACTGATTTGCTCAATGCAAGCAGGAGAATAACAAGATGAAATTCGCACAAACCGTGTTGGCCGTTTCGCTGGCCATGGTCCTGGCCGCTCAGGCACAGGCCGCTGTTTCAACCCAGGAAGCCGCCAAGCTGGGCAGCAGCCTGACGCTGGTCGGCGCTGAAAAGGCCGGGAACGCTGATGGTTCCATTCCGGCCTACAACGGTGGCCTGACCACGCCACCGGCCAGTTTCAAATCCGGTGACAGCATGCGCCCGGACCCGTTTGCCAGCGAAAAACCGCTGCTGGTGATCGACGGCAAGAACGTCGATCAGTACAAGAACCTGCTCAGCGCCACCACCGTTGAACTGGCCAAGCGCTTCCCGACGTTCCGTGTCGATGTGTTCCCGACTCACCGTACCGTCTCGCTGCCACAGGCCATTCTGGACAACGGCGTGAAGAACGCCAGCGGTGCCAAGTCCCTGGAAAACGGCCTGGCCATCGACAACGTGCTGCCGGGCGTACCGTTCCCGATCCCTCAGTCGGGCAACGAAGCGATGTGGAACTTCCTGTTGCGTTATCAGGGCGTGAGCATCAACTCCAAGTACGACTCCTGGAACGTCGACTCCGCGGGTGTGCCGAGCCTGGCGACCACCGGGCAGGCGTTCATTTCCTACCCGATCTACGAAAACCTCTCGCAGCCGATCAGCAGCGCCGACGTGTACTACCAGATGAAACTGTCGTACACCGGCCCCGCGCGCCGAGCAGGCGAAGCGGTGATGCTCAAGGACGCCGCCAACCCGCTGCAACAACCACGTCGCGCCTGGCAATACCTGCCGGGTCAGCGTCGGGTGAAACTGGCGCCGAACCTGGCTTACGACACACCGAACCCGGGCACCGCCGGTGCGGGCACCTACGATGACGTGTTCGTGTTCAACGGGGCGCTGGATCGCTACGACTGGAAGCTGGTGGGCAAGCAGGAAATGATCGTGCCCTACAACACCTACAAGCTGACCTACGCCCAGGATCCGAAGTCGCTGACCACCGCCAACCACCTCGCGCCGGACTTCGTGCGCTGGGAAAAACACCGTGTATGGGTGGTCGAAGGCACGCTCAAGGCCGGTGCCCGGCACATCTACGCCAAGCGCCGCTTCTACCTCGACGAAGACAGCTGGAGCGCTCTGGCCTCTGACCAGTACGACGCCCGTGGTCAACTCTATCGCGGCTCCTTCGCCTTCCTCAGCCAGAGCTACGACAAGCAGGTGCCGGACTCCACGCCGTTCATGATCTACGACCTGGTGGGCGGTTCCTACAACATCAACGGCGTCGTCGGCCCGTACGGCGGCATCAAGTACATCGAGCCGCTCTCCAAGGCGCAGTGGTCGTCGGAATCCCTGGCCGGCGCCGGCATTCGCTAAGCCTGTGGGAGCGAGCAGGCTCGCTCCCACAACAGCATGAACGTCGGGCACACGCCTGTGTGTCCCGGCGCGGCTTTCCGAAGAGGACGCGGTATGTGTTCGTATAAAAACTGCTTGCAGCTGGCGTTGGGCGTAGTGCTCGGCGTATTACAGGGCGTCACCCACGCCACCGATTATGTCGACGTGCTGGACCTGCCCGCCAGGGTCAGCGCCTTGGCCATCAACAGCCCGTTGTCCGGCATGGCCCGCGCCGGTGAGCGCGTGATTGCCGTCGGCCAGCGAGGCCATATTCTGTTTTCCGACGATGCCGGCCAGCATTGGCAACAGGCCGCCGTGCCCGTCAGTGCCGATCTCACAGCGGTGAATTTTCCGACCACCACCCAAGGCTGGGCGGTGGGCAATGACGGCGTGGTGCTGCACAGCAGCGACGCCGGCGCGACCTGGCACAAGCAGCTCGACGGCCGCCAGATCGGCGACATCCTGGTCAAGCACTACACGGCACTGGCCAGTGCCGAACCGGCCAACGAGCAGTGGCCATTGCTGGTGGCCGAGGGCGAGCGACTGGTCGAGCAAGGCGCGGACAAACCGCTGCTCGATGTCTGGTTTGCCAATGACAAAGTCGGTTATGTGGTCGGCGTATTCAACCTGATCCTGCGCACCGAAGACGCTGGCCAGAGCTGGACGCCCTATCAGGATCGCACCGACAACCCGCAAGGTTTCCACCTCAACGCCATCGCGTCGACTGGCGACGCGTTGTACATCGCGGGCGAACAAGGCCTGTTGCTCAAATGGGATGACAAAGGCCAACGCTTCGCTGCTGTGCCAACGCCTTATCAAGGCAGCTTCTTCGGTGTGCTCGGCAAGCCGGGCGAAGTACTCGTCTATGGCTTGCGCGGCAACGTCCTGCGCAGCACCGATGGCGGCCACAACTGGAGCGCCCTCGACAGCGGCCTGCGCGTGAGCATTACCGCTGGGCTGATCGATGCCCGTGGCAATTACCGCCTGTTCACCCAGGGCGGGCAGATGCTGGTCAGCCAGGGCACGGGCGCGCAATTGCGCCTGCTGCGCCAACCGGTGCCGACACCGGTCGCCGGTGCTACCCAGTCCGCCACTGGCGCGTTGGTGGTCGCGGGCAGCCGTGGCGCCCAGACGCTAGCCCTCGAACCCTAAGAGCGAGAACCCAGACATGGGCAATATCAAACAAGACGCCATGCCGGTCATCCGCGAGCTGCGGGATTTCGATCGACACTCCGGCAACCTCCTCGAACGGCTGGTGTTCAACTACCGCCCGCTGTTCATGCTGCTGATGGCGCTGGCGACCGTGGTGCTGGGCTTCATGGCCGTGACCCGCCTTGAACTGCGCCCCAGCTTCGAAAAAATGATTCCGCAGAGCCAGCCGTACATTCAGAATTTCCTGGAAAACCGCCAGTCATTGCGCGGCCTGGGCAACTCGGTACGGGTGGTGGTCGAGAACACCCAAGGCGATATTTTCGACCCCGCGTACCTCGACGTGCTCAAGCAGGTCAACGACCAGTTGTTCCTCACCGAAGGCGTCGACCGCGCGTGGATGAAATCGCTGTGGAGCCCGGCAGTGCGCTGGACCGAAGTCACCGAGGACGGTTTCCAGGGTGGCCCGGTGATGCCCGATACCTATTCCGGCCAGCCGGAGCAAATCGAGCAGTTGCGCCAGAACATCTCCCGCGCCGGCATCGTCGGCAGCCTGGTCGCCAGCGACTTCAAGTCGAGCATGTTGATCGTACCGCTGTTGGACAAAGCCGCCGCGGGTGGCCAACCGATCAACTACCACGCGTTCTCGCAGATGCTCGAAGAGCAGTTGCGCGACAAGATCGAATTCGCCGGCGACAGCGCCGCGCGTAAATCCGGGGAGGAGGGCAAGGGCCAGTACAAGGTGCGGGTGATCGGCTTCGCCAAATTGATGGGCGACCTGATCGACGGCCTGATCCAGGTAATGATGTTCTTCGGCCTCGCCGTGATCACCTCGCTGGCGATCATCTACGCCTATACCCGTTGCGTGCGCAGCACCTTGCTGGTGGTCGGCTGCTCGCTGATCGCGGTGGTCTGGCAACTGGGCATCGTCGCCTGGCTCGGTTATGCCATCGATCCGTATTCGGTGCTGGTGCCGTTCCTGATCTTCGCCATCGGCGTGTCCCACGCCGCGCAGAAGATGAACGGCATCATGCAGGACATCGCCCGTGGCACCCACAAACTGATCGCCGCGCGCTACACCTTCCGCCGCCTGTTCATCGCCGGTGTTACCGCGTTGCTGGCCGACGCCGTGGGTTTTGCGGTGTTGATGCTGATCGACATTCCGGTGATCCAGGACCTGGCGATCACCGCCAGCATCGGCGTCGCGGTGCTGATCTTCACCTCGCTGCTGCTGATGCCGGTGGCGCTGTCTTACGTTGGCGTCGGCGCCAAAGCAGCCGAGCGCGCCCTGAAAATCGACAACCGCGCCGAACACCACAAAGGTTTCGGCAAACTGTGGGACCTGCTCGACCGCTTTACCACGGCCAAGTGGGCGACCGGTGCAGTATTGGTCGCGGTGCTGATGGGCATCGGCGGCTTCATGGTCAGCCTCAACCTGAAGATCGGCGACCTCGAAAGCGGTGCGCCGGAGCTGCGTGCCGACTCGCGCTACAACCGCGACAACGCCTACATCACCCAGCATTACGCGCTGTCCAGCGACCTGTTCGCGGTGATGATCAAGACCGCGCCGGAAGGCTGCCTGAACTACAAGACCCTGGTGCTCGCCGATCGCCTGGCCTGGGAGCTGCAACAGTACCCGGGCGTGCAGGCGACGACGTCGCTGGTCAACGCCGTGCGGCAGATCACCGCCGGCACCTATGAAGGCAACCCCAAGCTCAACAGCATCCAGCGCAACCAGGACGTGCTCAACTACGCCGCGCAGCAGGCCTCGGTCAACTCGCCGGAGCTGTTCAACAACAACTGCTCGCTGATGCCGGTGATCACCTTCCTCAAGGATCACAAGGCAGAAACCCTGGACGCCGTGGTGGCGATTGCCGACAAATTCGCCAAGGAAAACAGCACAGAAGATCGGCAGTTCCTGCTGGCGGCCGGCAGCGCCGGCATCGAAGCGGCGACCAACATCGTCGTACGCGAAGCCAATCGCACCATGTTGCTGTACGTCTATGCAGCGGTGACGCTGTTCTGCCTGATCACCTTCCGCAGCTGGCGCGCCACGCTGGTGGCGCTGTTGCCGCTGGTGCTGACCTCGATCCTCTGTGAAGCGCTGATGGTCGCGATGGGCATCGGTGTCAAGGTCGCGACCTTGCCGGTGATCGCCCTCGGCGTGGGCATCGGCGTCGACTACGCCTTGTACCTGCTCAGCGTGCAATTGCACTTCCAGCGCCAGGGCTTGCCACTGTCCCAGGCCTACCGCAATGCGGTGTCCTTCACCGGGCGGGTGGTCGGGCTGGTGGGCATCACCCTCGCGGCGGGCGTGGTGTGCTGGGTCTGGTCACCGATCAAGTTCCAGGCCGACATGGGCATCCTGCTGACCTTCATGTTCCTGTGGAACATGCTCGGCGCGCTGATCCTGATCCCGGCGTTGTCGCATTTTCTGTTGCGCGAACGGGTGCCGCAAACGGCGCCTGTCATGCCGGCCGAAACCACCGAAACCACTGAACGTCCCGGCATGCCCAATGCCCTGACCACTTCCGAGTAAGCCAACAATGTCTGAATACAAAGCTCCCCTGCGCGACATGCGCTTCGTACTCAACGAGGTTTTCCAGGTATCCCGGCTGTGGGCCAAGTTGCCTGGCCTGGCCGACGTGATCGATGAACAAACCGCTGCCGCGATCCTCGAAGAGGCCGGCAAGATCAGTGGTGAAGTGGTGGCGCCGTTGAACCGCGCCAGCGACGAACAGGGCTGCACCTGGAACAACGGCGCAGTCGGCGCAGCGGACGGATTCGCCGAGGCCTATCAGGCGTTTGCCGAGGGTGGTTGGGTCGGCGTCGGCGGTGATCCTCAATTCGGCGGCATGGGCATGCCCAAGGCGATTTCGGCGCAGGTCGAAGAGATGGTCAACTCGGCCAGCCTGTCGTTCGGTCTGTACCCGATGCTCACGGCCGGTGCCTGCCTGTCGATCAACGCCCACGCCAGCGAAGCGCTGAAAACCAAATACCTGCCGAACATGTACGCCGGCACCTGGACCGGTTCGATGTGTCTGACCGAAGCCCATGCCGGCACGGATCTGGGGCTGATCCGCACCCGCGCCGAGCCGCAGGCTGACGGCAGCTACAAGGTCAGCGGCAGCAAGATTTTCATCACCGGCGGCGACCACGACCTGACCGAGAACATCATCCATCTGGTGCTTGCACGCCTGCCCGATGCGCCGGCAGGACCGAAAGGCATTTCGCTGTTCCTGGTGCCCAAGGTGCTGGTCAACGACGACGGTTCATTGGGCGAACGCAACGCGCTGTCTTGTGGTTCCATCGAACACAAGATGGGCATCAAGGCTTCCGCTACGTGCGTAATGAACTTCGATGGCGCGACAGGCTGGATTGTCGACGCACCGAACAAAGGCCTGGCAGCGATGTTCACCATGATGAATTACGAGCGCCTGGGCGTGGGCATTCAAGGCCTGGCGCAGGGCGAGCGTTCCTACCAGAACGCCGTCACATACGCCCGTGATCGCCTGCAAAGTCGTGCGCCGACCGGGGCGCAATTCAAGGAAAAATCCGCCGACCCGATCATCGTCCACCCCGATGTGCGCCGCATGCTGCTGACCATGAAAGCGCTGAACGAAGGCGGTCGCGCATTCTCCAGCTACGTGGCCCTGCAACTGGACACCGCCAAATACAGCGCAGATGAAGCCACCCGTAACCGCGCCCAGGAACTGGTGGCCCTGCTGACGCCGGTGGCCAAGGCTTTCCTCACCGACATGGGCCTGGAAACCACCTTGCACGGCCAAATGGTGTTCGGCGGCCACGGCTACATCCGCGAGTGGGGCCAGGAGCAACTGGTGCGTGACGTGCGCATCACCCAGATCTACGAAGGCACCAACGGCATCCAGTCCCTTGACCTCGCCGGGCGCAAGATCGTCGGCAGCGGCGGGGCGCTGTACCGGTTGTTCGCCTCGGAGATCCGCAACTTCACTGCCAACGCCTGCGCCGATCTCAAGGAGTTCACCCAGCCACTGAACGCCGCCGTCGACACCCTCGACGAACTCACCGCATGGCTGCTGGACCGGGCGCAAAGCAACCCGAATGAAATCGGCGCGGCCTCGGTCGAGTACCTGCACGTGTTCGGCTACACCGCGTACGCCTATATGTGGGCGCGGATGGCCAAGGCGGCCATGAGCACCCATTCCACTGACGACTTCTACGTCAGCAAACTGGCCACCGCGCGCTTCTACTTTGCCCGTGTGCTGCCGCGTATCCACTCGCTGAGCGCATCGGCCAAGGCCGGCAGCGAATGCCTGTTTGCGATGCAAGCCGAGCAGTTCTGAAAGGACAAGGAACCCCGACATGATGGCGACAAAAATAATTCCACCCGCCGAAGGCGCTTACGCCTACCCCTTGCTGATCAAGCAATTGCTGCTGTCCGGCGTGCGCTATGAACCGGGCCGGGAGATCGTCTACGCCGACAAACTGCGCTACACCTACCAGACGCTCAACGAGCGTATCCGCCGCCTGGCCAATGCGTTGACGGCGGCCGGGGTCAAGGCGGGCGACACCGTGGCGCTGCTCGATTGGGACAGCCACCGCTATCTGGAGTGCTTCTTCGCCGTGCCGATGATCGGCGCGGTGCTGCACACGGTGAACATTCGCCTGTCACCGGAGCAGGTGCTGTTCACCATGAACCACGCCGAGGATGACGTGGTGCTGGTGCATGATGATTTCTTGCCGCTGGTCGAACAAATCCACGGTCGACTGCAAACCGTAAGAGGCTACCTGCAACTCACCGATGACGAAGCGACTGCCACCTCGTTGCCTGTTTTGGGCGAATACGAGCACCTGCTGTCCGAGGCATCCGAGCAATACGACTTCCCCGACTTCGACGAGAACTCGGTGGCGACCCTGTTCTACACCACCGGCACCACCGGCGACCCGAAAGGCGTGTACTTCACCCATCGCCAATTGGTCCTGCATACCCTGAATGCCGTCGGCACCCTGGGCGTGTACCAAGGCCAGCCGCTGCTGCGCTCCGACGACGTATACATGCCGATCACGCCGATGTTCCACGTGCATGCGTGGGGCGTGCCGTATGTCGCAACGCTGATGGGCATCAAACAGGTTTACCCCGGCCGCTACGAACCCAACAGCCTGGTGCGCTTGTATCGCGAAGAGAAGGTTACGTTCTCCCACTGCGTGCCGACCATTTTGCAGATGATCCTCAACTGCGAGGAAGGCAAGGCGACCCGTTTCAACGGCTGGAAAATGCTCCTCGGTGGCAGTGCCCTGACCCTCGGCATCGCCAGCGAAGCCTGCGCCAAAGGCATGCACGTGCACGCCGGTTACGGCATGTCGGAAACCTGCCCGTTGCTGTGCCTGACTTACCTGCGTGATGAAGACCTCGCGCTGTCACGCGAAGCGCAGTTGCCGATCCGCATCAAGACCGGCACGACGGTGCCGATGGTCGACTTGAAAATCATCGATGCCAACGGCAACGACGTCGCCCACGACGGCGAATCCCTGGGTGAAATCGTGGTCCGGGCGCCGTGGCTGACCCAAGGCTATCTGAAGGAGCCGGCAAAAGGCGCCGAGCTCTGGGAAAACGGTTGGCTGCACACCGGCGACATGGCCTCCATCGACACGCTCGGCTGCGTGGAAATCAAGGACCGCATCAAGGATGTGATCAAGACCGGCGGCGAGTGGATCAGCTCCCTGGAACTGGAAAGCCTGATCAGCGAACACCCGGCGGTGATGTCGGTCGCGGTGGTGGGTATCGTCGATGAACAATGGGGCGAGCGCCCCATGGCCATGGTCGTCAGCGAGCCGGGGCAATACCTGGATCGCAAGATGCTGGAAACTCACTTGCAAGCTTTCGTCGACGGCGGCCGTATCAACAAATGGGCAATCCCCAAGCAGTTCAAGTTCGTCGCCGAAATCCCCAAGACCAGCGTCGGCAAGATCAACAAGAAACTGATCCGCGAAAGCGAAGCGAACTAAGCGCTACATCCTCGGCCGTGGCATGGTCGAGGGCATGCGTTGTTGCGGCGGGATAATCCTGCCGCTGCCTCCGTTGGCGGACGGCCGCGCCTGATCGTCCTGACGGCTGTCGTGGCAGGACGAACCGCTGATGGCCACGGCCACGGCGAACAGGAGAGGCGCGAGCAAGTGCTTGGACATGGGGATTTTCCAGTGCCGGGTCATTGCAGCTTAATCGCTGTTACGCGCCTGCCACGTTCCGTTGGTCCGGCTTCCGGTTGGCGATTCTTGTGCCAAGCTGTTCGGATGCCAATCCGCCTGCCGCCGCCAGGAAACCCAGCACATGAAACTCATCCACACGTCGCACATCCGTCGAGAGTTCTACAAAGCCGTCGGCTACTCCCTTCGAATCGTCTGGCCGATTCTGTCCACCATGCTGGTGGTCATCGTTATATTTGGCCTGATCATCAGCCACCTGGAAGGCTGGGACCCGTTCGACGGCATCTATTTCGGTTTCGTGACAGGCTTGACCATCGGCTATGGCGAATTGGTGCCGAAACTGCCGTTGTCGCGGCTTTTGGCAATATTGCTGGGCTTCAATGGCGTGCTGCTGACGGCGATTTTTGCGGCAATCAGTGTCAGGGCGATTGAAATTGCCGTGCGTGTGACAGGCGCAGACAAGTAACGGGTTCAACCCACCCCTGTGGGAGCGGGCTTGCCCGCGATGGCGTCAGTCCAGTCGACATTAATGTTGAATGTGATGGCCTCATCGCGGGCAAGCCCGCTCCCACAGGTTTTGCAGTCAATTTCCAGGGATCGGCAGGCTAAGCCTCCCAACCAGCCCCACTCACCGCGGCCTGCACCAGCGGGTGCAAGTCCGCGCCCTTATGCTCCGTCTGCCAGGCCAACAACTCCTTGCGCATGCTCGGCGCCCAGAACATCTGCAGATGATTACGCACACTGAGCACGGCCTGCTCCTGGTCCGGTTGAGTGGCGAAGTACTGGGCGATCTGGTTGGCCATCTTGATCAGGTTGTCGGTGCTCATCGGCGTACCTCCGCTTTATCGCCACGGGCCTTGCGGCGGTCCTTGAGCAAGCGGTCCTGTTCGTCGCTGAATGCCTGGAAGCGTTTTTGCCACTCCGAAGGGTGATAAACGCGGCTGACTTCGACGGCCGTAACCTTGTACTCCGGACAGTTGGTGGCCCAGTCGGAGTTGTCGGTGGTGATCACGTTGGCCCCTGATTCGGGGAAGTGGAACGTGGTGTACACCACGCCCGGCGCAACCCGTTCGGTAATCTGCGCACGCAGCACCGTCTGCCCGGCGCGGCTGCCGATGCCGACCCAGTCACCTTCGTTGATGCCACGGCTCTCGGCGTCGGTCGGGTGGATTTCCAGGCGGTCTTCATCATGCCAGGCAACGTTCTCTGTGCGCCGGGTCTGGGCGCCGACGTTGTACTGGCTGAGGATGCGCCCGGTGGTCAGCAGCAGCGGATAACGCGTGTTGACCTTCTCTTCGGTAGGCACATAACCGGTGAGCATGAAGCGCCCCTTGCCGCGCACGAACTGCTCGATGTGCATGGTCGGCGTACCGTCAGGTGCCGCGGCGTTGCATGGCCATTGCAGGCTGCCGTGGCGCTCGAGTTCGGCGTAGCTGACGTTGGTGAAGGTCGGCGTCAGGCTGGCGATTTCATCCATGATTTCTGACGGATGCCGGTAATTCATCGGGTAGCCCAACGCGTTGGCCAGCGCCACAGTGCCTTCCCAGTCGGCCTTGCCACCCAACGGCTCCATGACCTTGCGCACCCGCGAGATGCGCCGTTCGGCGTTGGTGAAAGTGCCGTCCTTTTCCAGGAACGAACTGCCCGGCAGGAATACGTGGGCAAACTTGGCGGTTTCGTTGAGGAAAATGTCCTGCACCACCACGCATTCCATGGCCGACAGCGCCGCGGTGACGTGTTGAGTATTCGGATCGCTCTGGGCGATGTCCTCGCCCTGGCAATACAAACCCTTGAAACTGCCGCCCAGCGCGGCCTCGAACATGTTGGGGATACGCAGGCCCGGGTCGGGTTGCAGGGTGACGTTCCACGCCTGTTCGAACTGGGTGCGCACTTCCACGTTGGAGACATGCCGGTAACCAGGCAGTTCGTGGGGGAACGAGCCCATGTCACAAGAGCCCTGCACGTTGTTCTGCCCGCGCAACGGGTTCACGCCTACACCTTCGCGACCGATGTTGCCGGTGGCCATGGCCAGGTTGGCGATGCCCATCACCGCGGTGCTGCCCTGGCTGTGCTCGGTCACCCCCAGGCCGTAATAGATCGCCGCGTTGCCGCCTGTGGCATACAGCCGCGCTGCGGCACGAATGTCGGCCGCGGGCACGCCGCAGATGGCGCCCAGAACTTCCGGCGAGTTGTCCGGGCGGCTGACGAATTCGCGCCAATTGGCAAAATCGCTGCCTTCGCAACGGGCGTCGATAAAGGCCTGATTGAGCAGCCCTTCAGTGACGATCACGTGCGCCAAGGCATTGAGCATGGCGACGTTGGTGCCCGGGCGTAGCGCCAGGTGCAGCTCGGCGCGGGCATGCACCGAGTCCACCAGATCAATGCGCCGTGGATCAATCACAATCAACCGTGCGCCTTCACGCAGGCGACGTTTGAGTTGGGAGGCGAATACCGGGTGGGCATCGCTGGGGTTGGCGCCCATCACCAGGATCACATCGGCCTGCATCACCGAATCGAAACTCTGGGTGCCCGCCGATTCGCCAAGGGTTTGTTTCAGGCCATAGCCAGTCGGCGAGTGACAGACCCGCGCACAGGTGTCGACGTTGTTATTGCCGAACGCGGCGCGCACCAGTTTTTGCACCAGGTAGGTTTCTTCGTTGGTGCAGCGGCTGGAGGTGATGCCACCGATGGAATCGCGGCCGTATTTTTGCTGCAACCGACGGAATTCGCTGGCGGCGTAGGTCACCGCCTCATCCCAACTGACTTCCTGCCACGGGTCGTTGATGTGCTTGCGGATCATCGGCTTGGTGATGCGATCCGGGTGGGTCGCGTAACCCCAGGCAAAGCGGCCCTTGACGCAGGAATGGCCGTGGTTGGCCTGGCCGTTCTTGTCCGGAACCATGCGCACCAACTGGTCGCCTTTCATCTCGGCGCGGAACGAGCAGCCCACGCCGCAATAGGCACAAGTAGTGATCACGCTGTGTTCGGGCTGGCCCATTTCGACCACGCTTTTTTCCATCAGCGTCGCAGTAGGGCAGGCTTGTACACAGGCGCCGCAGGACACGCATTCCGAATCGAGGAAGTTATCCCCACCGGCAGCGGCCACACGGGATTCAAAACCGCGCCCGGTAATCGTCAGGGCGAAGGTGCCCTGGGTTTCTTCGCAGGCGCGCACGCAGCGGTTGCAGACGATGCACTTGCTCGGGTCGTAGTCGAAGTAGGGGTTGGAGGTGTCCTTCACGTCCTCCAGATGGTTCTCGCCTTCATAGCCGTAACGCACTTCCCGCAGACCAACCTGGCCGGCCACGGTTTGCAGCTCGCAGTTGCCGTTGGCCGAGCAGGTCAGGCAGTCCAGCGGGTGATCGGAGATGTACAGTTCCATGACATTGCGCCGCAGCGTCGCGAGCTTCGGCGTCTGGGTGTGCACGCTCATGCCTTCAGTGACCGGCGTGGTGCAGGACGCCGGGTAACCGCGCATGCCATCAATTTCCACCAGGCACATGCGGCAAGAGCCGAAGGCTTCCAGGCTGTCAGTGGCGCAGAGTTTGGGAATGGTGGTGCCGAGCATTGCAGCGGCGCGCATCACCGAGGTGCCTTCGGGCACGCTGATGCTACGGCCGTCGATGCTCAAGGTGACTTGCACCTGGCTGTCGCGGGCCGGTGTACCCAGGTCGATATCGGTTTTCGGGTCGAAGAGAGTGATCATTGCTCGGCCTCCGAGGGCTGCAAGCCGAAGTCGGCGGGGAAGTACTTGAGGGCGCTGACCACCGGGAAGGGAGCCATGCCGCCCAACGCGCACAGCGAACCGTATTGCATCGTGTCGCACAGGTCCTTGAGGATGATCACCTGCTCATCGCGGACACTTTGGTCCGATGCGGCGAGCATGCGGTCGATCACCTCGACACCGCGGGTAGAACCGATGCGGCACGGCGTGCATTTGCCACAGGATTCCTCGGCGCAGAACTCCATCGCAAAACGCGCCATCTGCGCCATGTCCAGACTGTCATCAGCCACCACCACACCACCGTGACCAAGCATCGCGCCAATGGCGGCGAAGGCTTCGTAATCCAGCGGCGTATCGAATTGCGACGGCGGCACCCAGGCGCCGAGCGGCCCACCGACCTGCGCAGCCTTCAGCGGCCGACCACTGGCGGTACCGCCACCGTAATCTTCAACCAACTCCCGCAGGGTCAGGCCAAAAGCCCGTTCCACCAGTCCACCGTGACGAATATTGCCCGCCAGCTGAAAAGGCATGGTGCCGAGGGAGCGGCCCATGCCGTAATCGCGATAGAACTGCGCACCCTTGGCCAGAATCAACGGCACCGAGGCCAACGTCAGCACGTTGTGCACCAGGGTCGGCTGGCCGAACAGCCCCTTCAAGGCAGGAATCGGCGGCTTGGCGCGCACGACCCCGCGCTTGCCTTCCAGAGAGTCCAGCAGCGCGGTTTCCTCACCGCAGATGTAGGCACCGGCACCGACCCGCACTTCCATATCGAAGGCCTGACCGCTGCCGCCAACATTGGCGCCCAGGTAACCGTTCTCCCGGGCAATCTGCAGCGCGTTGCGCAGGGTGGCCACGGCATCCGGATATTCTGAGCGCACATAGATGTAGCCGTAGGTGGCGCCGACGCACAGGCCGGCAATCGCCATGCCTTCGATCAGCAGGAAAGGGTCGCCTTCCATCAGCATGCGGTCGGCAAAGGTGCCGGAGTCGCCTTCGTCGGCGTTGCACACGATGTACTTTTGCGCCGCTTCGGTCGCCCGCACCGTGCGCCATTTGATCCCGGCGGGGAAAGCCGCGCCGCCACGGCCACGCAGGCCTGAGTCGAACACTGCCGTGGCAGTTTGCTCGCCGCCGATGGCGACGGCTCGGTTCAAACCTTCGAAACCGCCGTGGGCCCGGTAATCCTCCAGCGACAGCGGCTGGGTGATGCCAGCGCGGGCAAACAACAGGCGCTGCTGAGTTTTCAGATAAGGCAACTCCTCCACCAGGCCCAAGGCCAGTGGATGCTTTGAAGGTTCGTCTTTTATCGAATCGAGCACAGAGGGCACATCGTCAGCGGTCAAAGGGCCGAAGCCCATACGACCTTGCGGGGTGTCCATTTCCAGCAGCGGTTCCAACCAGTACAGGCCACGGGAACTGGTGCGCTGCAACTCCAGCGGCAGATTGCGTTCCTGGGCTTGAGTGATCAGGGCCGTGGAGACCTCGTCGGCACCCACTGCACGGGCCAGCGAATCACAGGGCAGATAAAGAGTCGGCATCACGCGTCCTCCCGGCAAGCGTCAAGCAAGGCATCGAGACGCTCGGCGCTCAGCCGCGCATGCACCCGACCATCCAGCTCCAGCGCCGGCGAACAGGCGCATGCCCCAAGGCAATACACCGGCCGCAAGCTGATGCTGCCATCGGCACTGCTGCCGTGGTCGTCCAGTTGCAGGCGCTCACGCAACTGCGCCGCCAACTGCTCGGCGCCACGGCTCTTGCACGACTCGGCCCGGCACAGCCGCAGGATATGCCGCGCCGGCGGCGCAGTACGGAAGTCATGGTAAAAACTGATCACCCCACGCACCTCGGCCTGGCTCAGGTTCAGGGCATGGGCAATCTCGGGGACGGCGACATCGGGGACGTACCCAATACGCTCCTGAATATCATGAAGAATAGGCAACAGCGCACCCGCAGAGCCCTTGTGGCGCTCCAGCAAACTGTTGACCACCGGCAGGTGCAACATCTCATCAGGCATTCAGCAATCCTCACGGTCACGGACAAACCAGATGGCTGTCGGTCGTCCGAAAGTGTCGGCTGCGGCACTCACACCACGTCACGGTATCGTGGCAATTCAGGCCGTTGGCCAGGGCACCCTGAGCGGGCATCTTGTTGTGCCCGGCACGGTCTTCGCCGCACCTCAACTGGGCATAAAAGGCAGCTTGCCACGCCGCTATTGATTGACCTGCACCAAAGCGACGTGCTCGGTTCTGCCTACGACCTCTTATTGAGTCTAGATGAGAGTGGCGCGGGGGCATTGACCCATGGACGTGCGCGCCTGATGTCTATCGGGCGCGCACGCCAAATGTAGGAGCGAGCCTGCTCGCGATAGCGCCAGCCGAACCACCACCAACCTCGAAGAAAAAGGTAGTGACGCCGGAAACATCCTACATCCCGCCAGCCATTACAAAATAGGAAAGGTCCGAATCGTCAGTTTAACGATATCCGAATGAGCGAATACTCGTTCCGAAATACGTAAATTCTCTCCTGTAAGTTTGATAAACAACTACTGCAAGGAACGGTCACATGGCGTTCGACGCTTACGTCAAAATCGAAGGTATTCCAGGCGAAGCGCTTGATGACCAACACAAGGACTGGATAGAAATTACCGGGTACAGTTTCAGCACTCACCAGGAAGCCTCGTCTACCGCCAGTTCCGCAGGCGGTGCCTCATCGGGGCGCACGACCGTTAGCGACTTCACATTCACCAAGAATCTGGACAAGTCCAGTTGCAAGCTCATAGAGGCCAGTTGCGCAGGGGACCATCTAAAAGAAGTCGTCCTGACCCTGCATCGCGCTGGAGGCGAGAAGCAGAAGTACTTCGAGGTTGTGCTGGAAGAAGTCATCATTTCAAGTTACGCACAAGCCGCAAATGAAGGTGTACCTACCGAAAGCATCAGCTTGAATTATGGGCGGATTAAAACGATCTATATCCAGCAAAAAAGAACGGACGGTGCTGGCGGAGGTAATGTGGCGGGTGGTTGGGATCGCATCAGCAACAAAAAATACTGCTGAGGTGTCATCCATGCCAGAAACCTATAGTTTTATAAATTCCAGAATGCAACCTTATTCCTATTTGAAATCGACCTTGCAGCTTGGCAAGAATTCGATGTCAAAATTCGATGTGTTGAATGCACATGTTGTCAATTCGGTGGTGCTGCCGGGCGAGCTGATAATTGTAGGTGATAATTCAACGCCTTCGTGTACGGCCGAAGAAGCGTTCTATATGAAGAAAGCGCTTGAAATTCACTTGGCACTCATGGCCAATGGAATGCAGGGTGATGGGTTTTTAGTAGAGAATCATGAACTCATAACAAGAGCGCTTGGGTATTCATCTATTGGAATAGGTAGCGTTGGCAGTGCTTGGAGTAAGCACCTTGATGGTATCAAGCAAACTCTTGAAGAGATCGAAGCGGCTCATCGTTATCATATTAGAAGTGGGACGGCTCAGGCTCGAAATGATTTCTTGACGAAGCGCGAGCTGTTATTTAAACAGCTCGATGATCAGCTGAAAGGTTTTGCCAAATATGGCTCAGGCTTACGCAATCAAGGCTCGATACGAAATATGATTGAGATGTCCAAGCAAAGCTATTTACATTCAGGAGTGATAGCAGGTTACGCAGAAACTATTAGCGGCGTGGCGAGAGTTTCGAATATCCTGAAAAAGGGTACGTACTTAGGTGTCGGTTTGAGTGTAACTGCTGCTGGGGCCTCTATCTACGCTGCATGTACGACTGGGCGCGAAACGGAATGCAGGAAGGCAAAATATGTTGAGGGTAGTAAGTTGTCTGGAAATATTATTGTTGGGACCTTCGGAGGAACTATAGCGAGCGGTGCGGCTGCGATGGGTTGCGTTGCTGTACTTGGCTTAGCCACCGGAGGCCCTGGCGTCTTAGCT
>NZ_RCNW01000036.1:0-3422 GCF_004307605.1 Pseudomonas sp. Sample_24 | reverse complement strand
TACAACAAGCGCAGCCTGTACCCGATCGTCGATGACAAGATCATCACCAAGGAGCGCGCCATCGCCGCCGGCATCCATGTGCCGGAACTGTATGGCGTGATCTCCACGGAGAAGGAAATCGACAAGCTCGGCGAGATCATCGGTGGGCGCAACGACTTCGTGATCAAACCGGCCCAGGGTGCCGGCGGCGATGGCATCATCGTGGTAGCCGACCGTTTCGAGGGTCGCTATCGCACGGTGTCGGGCAAGATCGTTGCCCACGAAGAGCTTGAGCACCATATCTCCAGCATCCTCACCGGTCTGTATTCGCTGGGCGGCCACCGTGACCGGGCGCTGATCGAATACCGAGTGATCCCGGACCAGATTTTCAAGAGCATCAGCTACGAAGGCGTGCCGGATATCCGCATTATCGTGCTGATGGGTTACCCGGTGATGGCCATGCTGCGCCTGCCGACCCGTCAGTCCGGCGGCAAGGCCAACCTGCACCAGGGTGCCATCGGCGTCGGCGTCGACCTCGCCACCGGCTTGACCCTGCGCGGCACCTGGCTGAACAACATCATCGCCAAGCACCCGGACACCACCAACGCGGTGGATGGCGTGCAACTGCCCTACTGGGACGGTTTCATGAAGCTCGCCGCCGGTTGCTATGAATTGTGTGGGCTGGGTTACATCGGTGTCGACATGGTGCTGGACCAGGAAAAAGGCCCGCTGATTCTGGAGCTCAATGCCCGGCCGGGCCTGAACATTCAGATTGCCAACGATTGCGGACTGACGCTGCGTACCCATGCCGTCGAGGCACGACTGGAAGAGTTGAAGGCCCGCGGCGCGACTGAAACCGTCGAAGAGCGGGTGGCGTACGTGCAGGAGATGTTTGGGCATATTCCGCCGGTCGAGGGCTGATCCTGATCTGATCGTTCCCACGCTCTGCGTGGGAATGCCTCAATGGACGCTCTGCGTCCGCTTTGGGACGCGGAGCGTCCCGGGCTGCATTCCCACGCAGAGCGTGGGAACGATCGACGAAAGCACTCAACCTGCCAATCCCCGACATCCCTCTAGGAGCAAATCCCCGAGGGGACTACAATCGCCACCCCGCCTCGATGGCTGATCCAACCCGCCCATGCTGACCTGCTCCGTACACCCGCTGCCCTATCGCGCCAACCCCGCCGAGTACTTCGCGGCCATTCGTCATGCCCCTGGCGCCGTGCTGCTCGACAGCGGCCGCCCCAACGCCGACCGTGGCCGCTTCGACTTGCTCAGCGCCTGGCCGCTGGAACAACTCACGGTTTCGCCTGACGAAAATGGCGGCGATTTCCTGCAACGCCTTCGCGACAATCTGACACGACTGGGTGAAGCACAGGTTCCCCATGAGCTGCCGTTCGCCGGTGGCCTGATCGGCTACCTCAGCTATGACTTCGGCCGCCATCTGGAGAATCTCCCCAGCCAGGCGCAGGACGACCTGCAATTGCCGGACGCGCGTTTCGGTTTATACGACTGGGCGCTGATCAGCGATCACCAGCAGATGACCAGCCAGCTGGTGTTCCACCCGACATTGGCCGACAGCGAACGTCAGCGCCTGATCCAGCTGTTCAGCCACCCCGCCGGCGAAACAGTCCTGCCATTCAAATTGCAATCGCCGATGAATGCCGATCTGAGTGCCGATCAGTATCGCCAGGCCATCGAGCGTATTGAGCAATACATCCAGGCCGGCGACTGCTATCAGGTCAACTTCGCCCAGCGTTTTCGCGCGCCTTGCGCGGGTGATCCATGGGCGGCCTATAACGCATTGCGGCTGGCGTGCCCGACACCCTTTTCCGGGTTCCAGAGCCTGCCCGACGGTGGCGCCGTGCTCAGCCTGTCACCGGAGCGGTTCGTCAAAGTCAGCAAGGGCCATGTCGAAACCCGCCCCATCAAAGGCACACGCCCGCGCGGCCTGACGCCTGTCGAAGATGCGGCAAACGCTGCCGAACTGCTGGCCAGCCCCAAGGACCGCGCAGAGAACCTGATGATCGTCGATTTGCTGCGCAACGACCTGGGCCGCACCTGCCGCACCGGTTCGGTCTCGGTGCCGGAACTGTTCAGCCTGGAAAGCTACCCGAACGTGCATCACCTGGTGAGCAGCGTGACCGGAGAATTGGCGGATGATCGCGATGCGCTGGACCTGATCGCCGGCAGCTTCCCTGGTGGTTCGATTACCGGCGCGCCGAAAATCCGCGCGATGCAGATCATCGATGAGCTGGAGCCCACCCGGCGCGGGCTGTATTGCGGTTCTTTGCTGTACCTGGACGTGCGCGGCGAAATGGACAGTTCCATCGCCATTCGCAGCCTGTTGGTCAAGGATGGGCAGGTGTGTTGCTGGGGCGGTGGCGGAATCGTCGCGGACTCCGAGTGGCAGGCCGAGTATCAGGAATCGATCACCAAGGTGAAGGTCCTGCTCGATACCCTGCAGAACCTATAGCCTTTAGTGGCGAGGGAGCTTGCTCCCGCTGGGGTGCGAAGCATCCCCAAACCAGACACCGCCTACAGTCAGATAGAAGGCATGACCGGGTTGCGATTGCTGCGCAGCCGAGCGGGAGCAAGCTCCCTCGCCACAGGTGATGTTTACAAACTCAAGGTACGGTTGGAAGCCTTGATGAACTCCTGCTTCAGTTCCTCAAACGTATGCACCGCCGGGAACTGCGGGAACTCTGCAATGACGTTATCCGGCGCGTGGAACAGAATCCCCGCATCCGCTTCGCCCAGCATCGTGGTGTCGTTGTAGGAATCCCCCGCCGCAATCACTCGGTAGTAAAGGCTCTTGAACGCCAGGACTGACTGACGCTTGGGATCTTTCTGACGCAACTGATAGCTCGTCACCCGCCCACTGTCATCGGTGATCAGACGATGGCAGAGCAAGGTCGGAAAGCCCAACTGACGCATCAGCGGCTGGGAGAATTCGTAGAAGGTGTCCGACAGGATCACCACCTGAAAGCGTTCGCGCAGCCAATCGACGAACTCGATGGCGCCGTCCAGCGGCTTGAGGGTGGCGATCACTTCCTGAATATCCGAAAGCTTCAGGCCGTGCTCGTCGAGAATCCGCAGGCGCTGTTTCATCAGCACGTCATAGTCGGGAATGTCCCGAGTGGTGGCCCTGAGGGATTCGATCCCGGTTTTTTCGGCGAAGGCGATCCAGATTTCCGGAACCAGCACACCTTCAAGATCCAGACAGGCAATTTCCACAAGACACTCCCATTTGTATTGTTTATTGGTCGAGCGAGCTAAAAGACTGCCGAACTCTAGCGATTCCGCCCCCACCGCGCAACGCAGAGGACGCCCCGACCGACGCCGCTTTTTGTTACCATCGGCCCCATATAGAGCGCCCAGCGCCACCGACCTGTAGGAAGCCGCCCTGATGAGCCCAACGTTCGACGTCGTGGAACTCGCCA
>NZ_RCNW01000536.1:0-27096 GCF_004307605.1 Pseudomonas sp. Sample_24 | reverse complement strand
CTTCGCCGGTGACCAGCGACACCGGGCAGCCATGGGTGGCGGTGCGGTCGGCGGCGTCGGCGCTGTCGCCGTTGGGGTTTTTCGCTTGCGCAGGGACATCATCCCGATGTTCCTGGCGAGCCAGACGGGTCATGGCTGCGGACTTGTTACGAGCGATGGCGACGGGGTTGTCCACCAGCACATCTGCCGACCCTGTCGGGCTGATGCGCATTGGCACCGCAGGCGCGGGTTTCAGGGGCGCGTTGCGGACATTGATCACCACGGGTTTGAGAGCGCCCGCGTGGCTGGACAGATCAGAGCGGCGGGCCAGTTCGGCCAGGCGCAAACCTGCTGCTGCGAGCCATCGTCGGGTGCGTTCGGACTTGATCTTCGCCAGCACCTTGGTGCTGATGCCGAGACCCAGGCCGGCAGGACCGGTCAAGCGCACGAGCAGGAAACTGATCAACAACTCTGTACGAATTTGCGCCACGACTTCAGCGATGTACTGCGGCGGCAACATCCTCAGCCAACTGGTAAAGGCCGCCAGATGAATGAACATCAACGGCTCGTCGCTCAACACCAGCAACACGTTGGCGATCGCTTCAGCCGAGGCGTTCAGCAGCGTGGCGAGTTCGACTTCGCTCAGGTATTGAAGGAGTTTTTCACTGTTGGCCTGCAGGTCCGCCATCAGGGCAAAGACCTGCTTCACGTCATCCCATAGACCCTGCAGCGTTTTCTCGAACCCAAGCCAGTCCGCTTGCTGCAACAGGCCGTAGCGCTGGATGAAATCCGCCTCGGAAAAGTGGCTCCACTGCGGTTCAAACTCGAGGGTCCATTCGTTGCGCAACCAGCCTTCCAGCTCATCGACAACGTCCTGGTAAGAGTCGTACAGCGCTTTGACGTGTTCGCGGGTTACGTTGGGAAAAAAAGTGATGCGGTAGCGCTTGCCACGCCAGCAATCAGGGATTTTGAGGATGCCGCTCGGGCCAATGGTTTGATGGATCGGCTCGCCGTATTTCGCGCCGTCGGCACCTTCGGATATCAACGGTTCGAGCTTGACCGGGGTATTGCCGATGGGCACGAAGCGCGCGGCTTCGAACATGTGCACCAAGGTTAACGGGCCGCTGGCGGGGCACGTGGCAACCGTGGAGCTGACGGGTGTGGTGGAGTTTTTCGGGGCGCTGAGGCGGACTTCGTTGCCGACCTTGAACACTTGCTCGACAGCCAGTGTCCCGCCAGTCCAGAAATTTTCCGCCCAGGATTGATAGTCGTTGAGGCAGAGGCGGAAATCACCGAGCACCGCCTCGACGTCCGGTCGCTGCGGGTTCATGGCAGCGACCACCAGCAGGCCGATGGTGTTGTTCAAGGCCAGCAGCTTGTCTGGATCAAACATTCGCGGGGTTTCGCCTGGAGAAATAGGCGGGAAACTTTGCGTTGGATCAGGTGCGAAAGAAGTCGGGAAAATTGGAGTTTTCTGTAGGGCGAATCGCCAAATCAGTGTCGCCGCTTCGTCATGGGTCGGGTTTTGCCCGTTGCCCTGGGGCTGCCACGCTCGCTATGCTGCTGAAACCTTTAATCCATCACGGAACGGCCGCACCTGAGCCGCCTGGGATATCGTTCAATACGGATCAGATGCGATGAATGCACCGCTGAAAGAATTCGGCCCGATCAAGGCCGTGATTTTCGATATGGACGGCTTGTTGCTGGACACCGAGGGCATTTACACCGAAGTCACGGCTCTGATCGCTGCACGCTATGGGCGAACTTTCGACTGGAGCCTCAAGCAGAACATCATCGGTCGTGGCGCGGGTGATCTGGCGCGCTACGTGGTCGAGGCGCTGGAGCTGCCGATCAGTGCCGAGGAATTCCTGGTGATCCGCGAACCGCTGATGCGCGAGCGTTTTCCTACAGCGCAGGCGATGCCTGGCGCGCAGGAATTGGTTCGGCATCTGAAGGCGCACAACATTCCGATTGCCGTCGGCACCAGTTCTTCGAGCCAGTCGTTCGGTCAGAAAACCACGTTGCATCGCGACTGGTTCGCCTTGTTCGATTTCATCGTCACCGCCGATGACCCGGACGTGGGCGCGGCCAAACCTGCACCGGATATCTTTCTGACTGCCGCGCGGCGCCTGGGCGTTGCTCCCCGGGATTGTCTGGTGTTCGAAGATTCACCGTTCGGTGTCACGGCGGCGAAGGCAGCGGGGATGACCGCGATCGCGATTCCGGACGCGGCCATGGCTGACGAAAAGTACGCACACGCCGATGGCATTCTTCGTACGCTCAAATCCTTCAAGCCGGGCGCCTTTGGCTTGCCGGCGCTGGAATGGGCCTGACATCTGTAGGCATTTGATCGGCGACTAATTCCAGGCGTACTTCATCCGTTCTCTGAACAGACAACTTTTGAGGTACGTCCGGTGACCCCGCTGACTTTGCTGTGCCTGCCTTATTCTGGCGCGAGCGCCATGGTCTATAGCCGCTGGCGGCGCAAACTGCCGGAGTGGATCAAGCTGCAACCGGTGGAATTGCCGGGGCGTGGCGCGCGCTACGGCGAGCCGTTGCACACCGACATGCGCCGCCTGGCCCTGCAATTGGCCCACGAACAAAAAGCCATGCTCAAGGCACCGTATGCCTTGTTCGGCCATAGCCTGGGTGCCTTGCTCGCCTGTGAGATGGTCCATGCGTTTCGTTCGCTGGGCGTTGCGGAACCGGTGGCCTTGTTCGCCTCCGGCACCGCGGCGCCAACCATGCGTCTGGAATACGACCGTGGTTTTGCCGAGCCGAAAACCGATGCCGAATTGATCGAGCAAATGCGCAGCCTCAATGGCACCCGCGAAGAAGTGCTGGCCAATCAGGAACTGATGAGTCTGACACTGCCGATCCTGCGCGCCGACTTCCAGCTCTGCGGACGTTTCGAGCCGATCCAGCGACCACTGCTCAAGTGTCCGGTGCACGTACTCGGCGGTAAGGCAGACCGAGCGACCACCGAGCAGTTGATCGGCTGGAGCAAGGAAACCCACGGCAGCTTTTCCTTAGACATGCTCGCTGGCGGGCACTTCTTCATTCATGAGCATGAAGCCAAGGTACTCAAGGTGATCAAGGATCAGCTCGACGTTCATCATCGACGGCACGCTATGGCCGTCACTGCCTGACCCCGATTCTGTAGGAGTAAAGCTTGCTCGCGATGGCAGTGTGACTGGCGATATCCATGTCGGATGTCACACCGCTATCGCGAGCAAGCTTTGCTCCTACCGGTTTTGGGGTGGTCAGTTTTCTGTTATCGCCCTCGTTTTATCTCTCTTCTGATAGTTGTTCTCATTCGCTAATTTTTCCGGTCTGCATTCGTTTTATATGGACGACGTGCCTTTGTGCTTCCCGCCACTGATCCGGATACCAAGAAATGAATGCTGAAGACTCCTTGAAACTTGCTCGCCGGTTTATCGGGTTGCCCCTGGAAAAGCGCCAGGTGTTCCTCGCGGCCTTGCACAAGGAGGGCGTTGATTTCGCCCGTTTCCCCATTCCTGCCGGCGTCGACGCCGAGGATCGCCAGGCGCTGTCGTACGCCCAGCAACGCATGTGGTTTCTCTGGCAACTGGACCCGCAAAGCGGTGCGTATAACTTGCCCGGTGCGGTGCGCCTGAGCGGTCGTCTGAATCTGGCGGGGCTGGAGCAGGCCTTCGCCAGCCTGGTGGCGCGTCACGAAACCCTGCGAACGGTGTTTGCACCGCAGCCCGACGACAGCCTGCTGCAAGTGCCGGCGACGGCGCCGCTGGTGATCGAGCACGTCGATTTCTGCAGCTTGCCGGCCAATGAGCGCGAGCAAGCCGTGGCACAAGCCGCCGAGCGGCAATCGATATTGCCGTTCGACCTGGACACGGGGCCGCTGCTGCGTGTCACCTTGCTCAAACTCGCCGAGCAGGAACACGTCCTGCTGCTGACCCTGCACCACATCGTCTCGGATGGCTGGTCGATGAACGTGCTGATCGATGAATTCATCCGTTGCTACGACGCTTTCGATGCCGGTACGCAACCGCAACTGGCGCCATTGCCGATCCAGTACAGCGACTACGCCTTGTGGCAGCGGCGCTGGCTGGAGGCGGGCGAGCAAGCGCGGCAGCTCGAATACTGGCAGGCACAATTGGGCGACGAACACCCGGTGCTGGAACTGCCGCTGGATCATCCGCGCCCGGCAATGCCGAGTCATCGTGGCACCCGCTACGAGTTCGCCGTCGACGAGCACCTCGCCGAGCAACTGCGCGCCACTGCACAGAGGCACAACGTCACGTTGTTCATGCTGCTGCTCGGCGCGTTCAACGTGCTCCTGCACCGCTACACAGGCCAGCGCGACATCCGCGTCGGTGTGCCGATTGCCAACCGCAACCGCGGCGAAATCGAAGGCCTGATCGGTTTCTTCGTCAACACCCAGGTGCTGCGCACGCAACTGGACGGCCAGACTCGGGTCGACGAACTGCTGCATCGCATCAAGGAAACGGCCCTTGGCGCACAGGCTCATCAAGACCTGCCGTTCGAGCGACTGGTCGAAGCCTTGAAACTGGAACGCAGCCTCAGCCATACGCCGCTGTTCCAGGTGATGTACAACCACCAGCCGCAGGTTGCCGACATCAGCAGCGTCACTACCGCCTCCGGTTTGGCGCTGGGCATGATCGAGTGGCAAGGGCGCACCACCCAGTTCGACCTGACCCTCGATACCTATGAAAAGGCGGGAAAGCTGCACGCCGCATTGACCTACGCCAACGACCTGTTTGACGCCACGACCATCGCACGCATGGCGCAGCACTGGACGCGCTTGCTGCAAGGCATGGCCGGCGATTCACAGCAACGCATCAGTGATTTGCCGATGCTGGAACAGGCCGAATACCAGCGCATCGTGCACGACTGGAACCGCGCCGATGAACGCTTCGCCGAAGATTTGTGCATTCATCAGATGATCGGCAAGCAAGTGTCCGAAAGCCCTGACGCATTGGCCGTGACCTTTGCGGACAAACACCTGACCTACAGCGAACTCGACCAGCAAGCCAATCGCCTGGCACACAAACTGATCGAACTGGGCGTCGGCCCGGAAATCCGCGTCGGCGTGGCAATGCAGCGCTCCGAACAGCTGCTGGTGGCCTTGCTCGCGGTACTCAAGGCTGGCGGTGCCTACGTACCGCTCGACCCGGATTACCCGGCCGAGCGTGTCGCCTACATGCTGGAAGACAGCCGCGCGCTGCTGCTGTTGACCGAACAGGACGTGGCCAAGACCCTGAACGTGCAGGCCGCAACCCAATTGCTGATGCTCGATGGCATGGCGACAGGCCTGGCTGATTACCCGAGCGATGCCCCGATCACCCGTGTCACGCCGGACAACCTGGCCTACGTGATCTACACCTCCGGCTCCACCGGCAAGCCCAAGGGCGTGGCTATCGCCCACCGTAACGTGCTGGCGCTGATCGACTGGTCACAATCGGTGTACAGCCGCGTCGACATTCAAGGTGTGCTGGCCTCGACCTCGGTGTGCTTCGATCTGTCGGTGTGGGAGTTGTTCGTCACCCTGGCCAACGGCGGTTCGCTGATCATCGCCCGCAATGCCCTGGAGCTGCCGCAACTGCCGGCCCGGGATCAGGTGCGGTTGATCAACACCGTGCCTTCGGCGATCAATGCGTTGCAACGCGACGGGCAGATCCCGCCGAGCGTGCGCATCATCAACCTGGCCGGTGAGCCGCTCAAGCAAAGCCTGGTGGAGGCGTTGTACCGGCAAGCGAGCGTCGAGCATGTCTACGACCTGTACGGCCCGTCGGAAGACACCACTTATTCGACCTGGACCCGCCGCGAGGCCGCTGGCCGCGCCAACATCGGCCGCCCGCTCAAGCACACCGCCAGCTATCTGCTCGATGCCGACCTGCAACCAGTGCCGCAAGGCGTGTCTGCCGAGCTGTACCTGAGCGGTGCCGGGATCACGCGCGGCTACCTCGCACGGCCCGGCATGACCGCTGAAAAGTACGTACCCAACCCGTTTTCCAGCACTGGCGAACGCCTGTACCGCACCGGCGACCTGACCCGTTATCAGGCCGACGGTACTCTGCAATACGTGGGCCGCATCGACCATCAGGTCAAGGTCCGTGGTTTCCGCATCGAACTGGGGGAAATCGAAGCGCGGCTGTTGCAACAGGACGCCGTGAGAGAGCTGGCGGTGTTGGCTCAGGACGGTGTCAGCGGTCAGCAGTTGGTGGCGTACATCGTGCCGAGTGACTTGGCACTGATAGTCGATGCCGATGCGCAAGCGATCCTGCGCGAGACATTGAAAGCGGCGCTGCGTCAGCATTTGCCGGACTACATGGTCCCGGCGTTCCTGCTGTTCCTCGAACATCTGCCGCTGACCCCTAACGGCAAACTCGACCGCAAGGCGTTGCCGGCGATTGATGGCGTTACGCAACAACGCGAACACGTTGCACCTCATAGTGAACCGGAAAAATCCCTAGCGGCCATTTGGCAAGACGTGCTGGCTCTCGACAGCGTGGGCGTGGAAGACAACTTTTTCGAGCTGGGCGGCGACTCCATCGTTTCGATGCAAGTGGTCAGCCGTGCGCGGCAGGCCGGGATCATGCTCAGCCCCAAGGACTTGTTCCAGCACCAGACCATCCGCAGCCTCGCTCAAGCGGCACGCACTGGCGGGCTATCGCAGATCGATCAAGCTCCGGCGGTTGGCGAAGTGGCACTGGCCCCGGTGCAGCAATGGTTTTTCGAACAAGAGATCCCCGAGCGTCAGCACTGGAACCAGTCGCTGCTGCTGGTACCGCGGGTGGCATTGAATGTCGAAGTGCTGGAGCGTGCTCTGGAGCAATTGCTGACTCAACACGACAGCTTGCGCCTGCGTTATGCACAGGCAGAAGACGCCTGGCTGCAAACCTACGCCGCGCCGACCACGCAGTCGGTGCTGTGGCAGCGCCAGGCGCAATCGGTCGGTCAGCTCAACGCCTTGTGCGATGAAGCCCAGCGCAGCCTCGACCTGCACAACGGACCGTTGCTGCGGGCAATGCTGGTTGCAATGGCCGATGGCTCAGAACGTTTGCTGTTGGTTATCCACCACTTGGCGGTGGACGGTGTTTCCTGGCGCGTGCTGCTGGAAGATTTGCAGCACTTCTACAACGGCGGTACCGCGCAGGCGAAAACCAGCAGCTATCAGCGTTGGGTCGCAAGTTTGCAGGCGCATCTGCCGGCCTTCGAACGCAACCTTGGTCACTGGCAGAGCCAACTGCAAGATGCGCCGAACGACCTGCCCTGCGAGCGCCCGAACGCTGCGCTGGAAAACCGCTACGAGCAAAAGCTCCAACTCAAACTCGACGTCGAACAAACCCGCAAGCTGCTGCAACAGGCGCCGGCGGCTTACCGCACCCAGGTCAACGACCTGTTGCTGACCGCACTGGCCCGTGCCGTTTGCCGCTGGAGCGGGCAGGGCAGCACGTTGATTCAGCTCGAAGGTCATGGCCGCGAAGACCTGTTCGATGAGATCGACCTGACCCGCACTGTTGGCTGGTTCACCAGCCTGTTCCCGGTCAACCTGAAACCCTGCGCCGATCTCGGCGCGTCGATCAAAACCATCAAGGAGCAATTGCGCAGCGTGCCGGACAAAGGCCTGGGCTACGGCGCGCTGCGTTATCTCGGCTCGAAGCCGGTACGCGATGCACTGGCGGGGTTGCCGCAACCGCGCATCACCTTCAACTATCTCGGGCAGTTCGACCGTCAGTTCGATGAGGGCGCATTGTTCACGCCGTCCACTGAAGGTAACGGTGTGGCGCAAGACCCATCGGCGCCGCTCGGCAACTGGCTGGTGGTTGAAGGCCAGGTCTACGGCGGCGAGTTGTCCCTGAGCTGGGGTTTCAGCCGCGAGATGTTCGACACCGCGACCATCCAGCGTCTGGCTGACGAGTACACGCTGGAGCTCAACGCACTGATCGATCATTGCTGCGCGCTTGAAGTGCCGCAAGCCACGCCGTCGGACTTCCCGTTGGCGCAGATCGATCAGGCGCAACTCGATGGATTGCCGCTCTGCGTCTCGACGCTGGAAGACTTGTATCCGCTGTCGCCGATGCAACAAGGCATGTTGTTCCACACCTTGCATGAGCCGCAGGTCGGCGCCTACATCAGTCAGTTGCGTTTGGACATCGGTGGCCTGGACGTCGAGCGTTTCAGCCGCGCCTGGCAGGCCGCGGTCGAGCGTCACGACATTCTACGCAGCAGCTTCCATTGGCAGGGGCTCGACGTCGCGCATCAGGCGATTGCCCGACAGGTGACGCTGCCGCTCGAGGTGCTTGAAGCGACCGACACCGACGCACTGGCCGATGCCGAACGGGCGCGAGGTTTCGAACTGGGCAGCGCACCGCTATTGCGCTTGAAACTGGTGCGTGCCGGCACCGACGCCTGGCATCTGATCTACACCAGCCATCACATCCTGATGGATGGCTGGAGCAACGCGCAGTTGCTTGCCGAAGTGATCGAGTTTTACGCAGGCGGGCAATCGCTGCCGGCGCCGACGGGGCAGTACCGCGATTACCTCGGCTGGTTGCAACAGCAAGCGGCCGACGCTGGCGAGCAGTTCTGGAAAGCTGCGCTGGCACCGCTGCACACACCGACGATGCTGGCCGAAGCCCTGCGCCCACCCGTCGGCGTCGAGGGCAGCGAGGACCTTCGCGTGACCCTCGACAGCCGCGCCACCCAGCGCCTGGGCGAGTTTGCCCGCCAGCAAAAAGTCACCCTCAACACCGTGTTGCAAGCGGCATGGAGCCTGTTGCTGCAACGCTACACCGGTCAGGATTGCGTGGTGTTCGGTGCCACGGTGGCCGGGCGTTCGGCACCGCTGCCGGGCATCGAAGAGCAACTGGGGCTGTTCATCAACACGCTGCCGCTGGTGTGCTCGATGAAGCCCGACCAGAGCGTCAGCCAGTGGTTGGGTGAACTGCAAGGCCTGAACCTGGCGATGCGCGAGTTCGAGCATGTGCCGCTGTACGACATTCAAGGCTGGGCGGGGCAACAGGGTTCGACATTGTTCGACAGCCTGCTGGTGTTCGAAAACTTCCCCGTCGCCGAAGCCCTGAAGCAGGGGGCGCCGGCCGGGTTGTCGTTCGGCAACCTGCATAACCATGAACGCACCCACTATCCGCTGACCCTCGGCGTCGAGCTGGGCGAAGCGTTGAGTGTCGATTTCAGCTATGACGCGGCGCGTTTCAGTGCCGCTCAGGTGGCGCAGCTCGCAGCCAATCTGCAGCACCTGCTGAGGCAATTCGTGGCAGCGCCGGAAATGGCACTGGGAGAGCTGGAACTGCTCGATATCGCAGGCAAGCACGCGTTGCTCGCCATCAGTCAACCGGCAATGGTCGAGTTATCCACAGGGCTTTTGGCGCACGAGCGGATTGCCGCGCAAGCTGCTGCCGCTCCGGATGCGCTGGCATTGCAGGTCGATGGCCAAAGCCTGAGCTACGGCGAACTCAATGCCCAGGCCAACCGCCTGGCTCATCGTCTGATCGACAACGGCGCCGGCCCCGGCAAACGTATCGGCCTGGCCTTGCGGCGCGGTCCACAGTTGATTGCCAGTTTGCTCGCGGTACTGAAAAGCGGCGCGGCCTATGTGCCACTGGACCCGAAATACCCGGCCGAACGCCTGGGCTACATGATCGAAGACAGCCGCCTTGAGGTGCTGCTGTGCGAACCCGGCCTGCTGGACGATTTGCCGCTGCCAGTGCATCTGCGCCTGTTGAGCCTTGATGAAACCGCAGGCTACCCGGCCAACGATCCACCAAGCCATGTCGTTGCCGAGGATCTGGCCTACATCATCTACACCTCCGGTTCCACCGGCCGGCCCAAAGGCGTGGCGATTGCCCACGGTGCGCTGCGCGAGTTTTGCCAGACCGCCGCCGATTATTCGCGGTTGTCGGCCGCCGACCGCGTGCTGCAATTCGCCACCTTCAGCTTCGACGGTTTCGTCGAGCAGTGCTACCCGGCGCTGTGCGTCGGCGCGGCGTTGATCATGCGCGGTGACGACTTGTGGGACGCCGGCCGGCTGGCCGCGCAAATCGTCGCCCAAGGCGTCACCGTGGCCGATTTGCCTGCGGCCTACTGGTTCCTGCTGGCCCGCGAATGCGCCAGTGGCGTGGTGCGCAACCTCGGCGATCTGCGTCAGGTGCACGTCGGCGGCGAAGCCATGTCGGTGGAGGGTTTACGCCTGTGGCATCAGGCTGGTCTGAGCCCTGTGCGTTTGCTCAATACCTACGGTCCGACTGAAGCGACCGTGGTCTCCAGCGTGCACGATTGCCAACTGCAAGATGCCAGCGATGCGTTCGGTATCCCGATTGGTCGTGCAATCCCCGGTCGTGCGCTGTATGTATTGGATTCGGCGGGTCAACTGCTGCCCGCCGATGGCGTCGGCGAGTTGTGCATCGGAGCTCCGGCCTGCCTGACGCAAAGTTATTTCGACCGCCCGGCGCTGACCGCCGAACGCTTTCTGCCCGACCCGTTTGCCCGTGAACCGGGGGCGCGGCTGTACCGCAGCGGTGACCTGGCGCGCTATAACGCCCAGGGCGATCTGGAGTACGTCGGGCGCATCGACCATCAGGTGAAAATTCGCGGGTTGCGCATCGAGATGGGCGAGATCGAAGCCTGCCTGCAAGCTCGGGACGAGGTACGTGAAGCGGCGGTCATCGCCCAGGACGGTACGCAACTGGTGGCGTACATCGTCGCCAGTGGCGCGGTTACGTCCGAGACACAATACCTGCAAGCGCTCAGGTCGGTTCTGCGCCAGTCGCTGCCGGAATACATGGTGCCGAGCCATTTGCTCCTGCTCGACAAGCTGCCACTCAACAACAACGGCAAACTCGACCGCAAGGCCTTGCCAAGGGTTGAAGCCAGTGCTGCACAACGGGCCTTCGTCGCACCGCTGGAAGGGCTGGAATCGCAGCTGGCGCAGATCTGGCAGCATGTGCTGCAAGTGGAACAAGTGGGCCGCGACGACAACTTCTTCGAGTTGGGTGGCCACTCGTTGCGGGTACTGCAAGTGATTTCGCGGGTGCGTCAGCAACTGAACATCGAACTGTCGGTGAGCAGCCTGTTTTCCGCTGCGAGTCTCTCGGAGTTTGCCGAGCGTGCGGCGCTTGCCGAAATCAGCGCTCAGCCGCCACTGCAACCTGCGGCGGCCGATCAGCCGCGAGTTCTGTCCTACGCCCAGCAGCGCCAGTGGATTCTCTGGCAACTGGACCCGCACAGCAGTGCCTACAACATCCCGGCCGCACTGCGCCTGAAAGGGCCGTTGAACCGCGACGCACTACGTGCAGCCTTCCTGCACTTGCAGGCCCGTCACGAAACCCTGCGCACGACCTTCGAACAGGACGGTCAGCACGCCCGCCCGTTGGTGCACGCCGAGCTGGCGTTGCAGTTGAGCGAGCGACCAGTTGTTGAGTCGGCGCTCAGCGATGCGCTGGCCGAAGAAATTGCCCAGCCGTTCGACCTGCGCACCGGTCCGCTGTGGCGAGCGTTGCTGCTGCAAGTCAGCGCCGAAGAGCATGTACTGGTGCTGACCGTGCACCACATCGCCGCCGACGGCTGGTCGATGCAGGTGATGGTCGATGAATTCAGTGCTTTGTATCAGGCCGCCATCGAGGGTTGCGCGCCTGACCTCAACAGCTTGCCGGTGGCTTACAGCGACTATGCCCGCTGGCAGCGCGACTGGCTGGAAGCGGGCGAGGGCGCTCGGCAACTGGCGTGGTGGCGCGAGCAACTGGACGGCAGCCAGGCACCGCTGGAACTGCCGAGCGAACTGAGCCGTCCGGCCCGTCGCAGCGGGCGTGGTGCCAGCCTGATGCTCAACGTCGATCGGCAACTGCTGGCCGGTTTGCGTGAGCAGGCGCAAGAGCAGCAAGTGACCTTGTTCATGCTGCTGCTGGCGAGCTTGCAGACCTTGCTGCACCGCCACAGCGGGCAGTCGGGCATCAGCGTCGGCGTGCCGAGCGCCGGTCGTTCGCGGATCGAAACCGAAGGCCTGATTGGCTTCTTCATCAACACCCAGGTGCTGCGTGCCGACATTGACGGGCAACAGCCGTTCAGCGTCTTGTTGCAACAGGTCAAACAAACGGCACTGATGGCGCAGGCTCATCAGGACTTGCCGTTCGAGCAATTGGTCGATGCCATGCAGCCTGACCGCAGCCTCAATCACAGCCCATTGTTTCAGGTGCTCTACAACCACCAGCAGCATATGGGCGCGAGCGTCGAGCGGGTGGTCGGCGGTTTGCAGGTCGAGCGCTTGCACTGGCAACAGCACACCGCACAATTCGATCTGGTGCTCGATACCCAGGAACAAGGCGACACACTGGACGCCAGCCTGACCTATGCCAGCGATCTGTATGACGAAGCCTCGATGCAGCGTTTTGCCGAACAATGGCTGAACCTGCTGCGCGCGGTGGTGGCCGATCCGCAGCAGCGCGTCGCCGAACTGCCGTTGTTGCAAGCCTCGCAGTACGACACTTTGATCGAGCACTGGAATCCGGCGTTCCAGCTGCAAGCGCCATCGCCGACCTTGCATCAGTTGTTCGAAGCGCAAGCCGCGCAACGGCCGGACGCGGTGGCGCTGGTCTTTGAGGGCGAACACCTGACCTACGCCGCGCTCAACGCCCAGGCCAACCGCCTGGCGCGCAAGCTGCGCCACCAGGGTGTCGGGCCGGAAGTGCGCGTGGGCATCTCCACCGAGCGGGCGCTGCCGCTGGTGGTCGGTCTGCTGGCGATTCTCAAGGCCGGTGGCGCCTATGTGCCGCTCGATCCGCAATACCCCGCCGAGCGCTTGAGCTACATGATCGACGACAGCGGCATTGCGCTGCTGTTGACCCAGTCTCACTTGATCGACGGTTTGCCGGCACGTGATGGCGTGCAGGTGCTCGACCTGGGCGCGATGCAACTGGACGCTTACAGCGCCGACAACCTGGCGCCGCTGGCGACGGCGGACAATCTTGCCTACGTGATCTACACCTCCGGTTCCACCGGTCGCCCGAAAGGCGCTTTGCTCAGCCACGGCAACGTCGGGCGCTTGCTGACGGCCACCGCCGAACAGTTCAACTTCGGTCCGGACGATGTGTGGACCTTGTTCCATTCCTACGCGTTCGATTTCTCTGTGTGGGAGCTGTTCGGTTCGCTGTGCACCGGCGGGCGCCTGATCATCGTGCCGTACTACATCAGCCGTGAGCCGCAGGCATTCCACCGCTTGCTCTGCGATCAAGGGGTGACGGTGTTGAACCAGACCCCGACCGCGTTCCGCCAGTTGCTGCCGATTGCCTGCGCCAGCGCACGCGGTCTGGCGCTGCGTCAGGTGATCTTCGGCGGTGAAGCACTGGAAGTGGCGAGCTTGCGCCCGTGGTTCGAACGCTTCGGCGATCAACAGCCAACGCTGGTGAACATGTATGGCATCACCGAAACCACGGTGCACGTGACCTACCGCGCCATTCGCCGGGCCGACCTCGACGGCAAGGCGCAGAGCCCGATCGGCCTGCCGATCCGCGACCTGCGCTGGTACTTGCTCGACAGCCAGTTACAACCGGTGCCGGTGGGGGTGGCAGGCGAGCTGTACATCGCTGGCGCCGGTCTGGCGCGGGGTTATCACGGACGTTTCGGCCTCACCGCCGAACGCTTTGTACCGAGCCCGTTCGACGCTTCGCAACGGCTCTATCGCAGTGGCGACCTGGCGCGCCAACGTGCCGACGGCAGCATCGATTACCTCGGGCGCATCGACCAGCAAGTGAAGATCCGCGGTTTCCGCATCGAACTGGGCGAGATCGAAGCCGCGCTGCTGGCGCAACCCGGCGTTCGCCAGGCGGTGTTGAGCGTGTACACCGCTGACGCCGGGCCGCAGCTCTGCGCCTATGTCGTCGCCGAGCAAACCCCGCATGACCCGATTGCCTGGCGTGACAACCTGCGCGCCGCGCTCAAGGTCGACCTGCCGGACTACATGGTGCCAAGCCACTGGCTGCTGCTCGATGACTTGCCGCTGACCAGCAACGGCAAGCTCGACCGCAAGGCTTTGCCGCTGCCGTTTGCCGAAGACTGGCAGCGACCGTTCGAAGCCCCAGAGGGCCAACTCGAACAGCAACTGGCGGCGATCTGGGCCGACGTGCTGGGCGTGGCGCAGATCGGGCGGCGCGACAACTTCTTTGAATTGGGCGGGCACTCGCTGCTCGCCGCCCAGGCCAATGCCCGCGTGGAACTGGAATTGGGCATCGAGCTGCCGTTGCGCGCGCTGTTCGAAAGCCACGACCTTCAGGCTTACGCCGCCATGGCCTCGCAACAAGCCCCGACTGACAACGATGCACGTCTGGATGCGCTTGAGTCGCTTCTCGACGAGATGGAGATCAACTGATGGAACACAGCACCGCCATGCGTATCGCCACCCGCTTCGCCGGCCTGCCTGCCGACAAGCGCCGCGAGTTTTTGAGCAAGATGCAAGAGCAGGGTGTGAGCTTCGGTCAACTGCCGATTCCAGCCGCCGTCGAGCCGCCAGCGCACTTTGAACTGTCCTACGCGCAGCAGCGCCAATGGTTCCTCTGGCAGCTCGATCCACAGGGTTCGGCCTACAACATTCCCGCGGCCCTGCGTCTGCATGGACCGTTGAATGTAGAGGCCCTGCAACAGAGTTTTGACCGGTTGCTGGAACGGCACCAAAGCCTGCGCAGCCGTTTTGTCGAGGATGACGGCCAGGTGCTGCAATCCTTGGCGACGTTCACTTCATTGGCCATCGAGCAGCACGATTTGCGCGATGAACCTGCGGCGCAACGCTTCGAATGTGCAATGAAAAAAGTCGAGCAGGAGATCGCCCGCCCATTCGATTTGCAGCTCGGACCGTTGTTGCGTGTCAGCCTGCTGCAACTGGATGCCGAGGATCATGTGCTGGTGCTGACCTTGCACCACATCGTCACCGATGGCTGGTCGATGGGGGTCTTGGTCGAAGAGTTTTCCCGACTGTATGCCGCCCATTGCCAAGGGCTGGACGCAGAACTGCAAGGGTTGCCGATCCAGTATTCGGATTACGCCGCGTGGCAACGGCGCTGGATGGAAGCGGGGGAGCTGGAACGGCAACTGAACTGGTGGCGTGAAAAACTCGGCAGCGAACAGCCGCTGCTGGAACTACCGACCGATCGCCCGCGCCCGGCCCAGCCGAGCCAGCTTGGTGCGCGACTGGACTTCGCCCTCGACGCGGACTTGGCCAGCGGTCTGCTGACCCTGGCCAAACAACGCGGCGTGACGCCGTTCATGCTGTTGCTGGCCAGTTTCCAGGCCTTGCTCTATCGCTACAGCGGCCAAGCCGACCTGCGCATCGGTGTGCCGATCGGTAACCGTAATCGCAGCGAAACCCGTGGCCTGATCGGTTTCTTCGTTAACACCCAAGTGATGCGCGCCGAACTCGCCGGACGCCTGCCGTTCAGCCAGTTACTGGAGCAGACCCGCGTTACTTCGCTGGATGCCCAGGATTACCAGGACTTGCCGTTCGAGCGTCTGGTGCAGGCGCTGCAAGGCGAGCGCAGCCTCAGCCACAGCCCGCTGTTCCAGGTGATGTTCAACCACCAGCAAGCCCGGCCGGCAGCGGTCAGCGGTTTGCTGGCGGGGCTGCGGGTCGAGGCGTTGAACGCCACGGCGCAGACCACGCAATTCGATCTGCAACTCGACACCCAGGAACAGGGTGACCAACTGTTCGCCAGCCTGACCTACGCCACCGACCTGTTCGACGCCGAGCGCATCGAAACACTGGCCCGGCATTGGCGCAACTTGCTGGCCGGCGTGCTGGCAAACCCGCAAACCCCGCTGGCCGCATTGCCACTGCTGGATGCCGACGAGCGCCTGCGTATCCTCGATGAACTCAACGACACCGCTCAGGACTATCCGGGCGAAGTCTGTGTGCAACGGCACTTCGAAGCGCGGGTGCTTGAAAATCCTCAAGCGACGGCGCTGGTGTTCCAGGGCCAGGACCTGAGTTATGCACAGCTGAATCTGCGCGCCAACCGCCTGGCCCATCACTTGCGCGGGCGAGGTGTCGGCCCGGAAGTGATCGTCGGGATCGCCTGCGAGCGCTCGCTGGAAATGGTCGTCGGCCTGTTGGCGATTCTCAAGGCCGGTGGCGCCTATGTGCCGTTGGACCCGGAGTATCCGCGCGATCGCCTGAGCTACATGATCGAAGACAGCGGTATTTCGCTGTTGCTGACCCAGGCGCATTTGCTGGGTCAATTGCCGACCCCGGACACCGTGCGCACCCTGTGCCTGCATGCCGACGCCGATTGGCTGAGCGATCTGCCGGGCAGCGATCTGCCAAACATTGCCGTGGCGGAAAACCTTGCCTACATGATCTACACCTCCGGTTCCACCGGTAAGCCCAAGGGCGCGGGCAACCGTCATGTGGCGCTGCACAACCGCATCGAATGGATGCAGCAGGCCTACAACCTGCAACCGTCGGACCGCGTGCTGCAAAAGACCCCGTTCAGTTTCGACGTGTCGGTGTGGGAGTTTTTCTGGCCGCTGATGAAAGGCGCCACGCTGGTGATCGCCGCGCCGGGTGAACATCGCGACCCGCAACGCCTTGCTGCATTGATCGTAGAGCAGTCGATCACCACGCTGCACTTCGTGCCGTCGATGCTCTCGGCGTTCATTGGCGCTGATGAAGCGCTGGCCTGCACCTCGCTGACCCGGATCATTTGCAGTGGTGAAGCGCTGCCGATGGAGCTGCAACGCCAGACCCTGCGCAGCCTGCCCCGAGCCAACCTGTACAACCTGTATGGCCCGACCGAAGCGGCCATCGACGTGACTCACTGGACCTGCGTCGAAGAGGGCCGCGACAGCGTGCCGATCGGCCGCCCGATCGCCAACCTGCGCACCTGTATCCTCGACAGCGAATTGCAACCGTTGCCGCTGGGTTCGGTGGGCGAGTTGTACCTCGGCGGTGTCGGTCTGGCCCGCGGTTACCACCGTCGCGGCGCGCTGACCGCCGAGCGTTTTGTGGTCGACCCGTTCGGCAGCGGCGAGCGTTTGTACCGCACCGGCGACCTGGCGCGTTACCGCGCCGACGGCGCCATCGACTACTGCGGACGCATCGACCATCAAGTGAAGATCCGTGGCTTGCGCATTGAACTGGGGGAAATCGAAGCGCGCCTGCAAGAACATGCCAGTGTGCAGGAAGCCGTGGTGCTGGCCCTCGACGGCCCGAGCGGCAAGCAACTGGTGGCCTACATCGTGCCGCAGGAACGTACCTTGGTCGACGCCGATGCCGAACGGCAGGGCGTGTGGCGTGAAAGCCTGAAAAGCCATTTGCTCGGCAGCCTGCCGGATTACATGGTGCCGGCACAGACGGTGCTGATCGAGCAAATGCCCCTGAGCCCCAACGGCAAGCTGGACCGCAAACGCCTGCCGGCGCCGACCGCGCAGGTCAGCCAGCGCGCATTCGAAGCACCGCGCAGTGCCCATGAGCAGGTGCTGGCGCAGATCTGGCAGGACGTGCTGGGCGTTGAACAGGTCGGGCGTCAGGACAACTTCTTTGAGCTGGGCGGCGACTCGATCATCTCGATCCAGGTGGTCAGCCGTGCTCGCGGCGCCGGCCTGAGCCTGCAACCGCGCGACCTGTTCCAGCAGCAAACCCTGCAAGCCTTGGCCGCCGTGGTCAAGGAGCAAGCCGCGCCGCTGGCACAACAGGGGCCGGTGGACGGCGTACAAACACTCACACCGATCCAGCGCTGGTTCTTCGAAGAGCCGATTCCGCACCGCGCACACTGGAACCAGGCGGTGTTACTGACGCCGCGTGAAACCCTTGAGTTGCCGCGCCTGCAAGGCGCCCTGCAACGTGTGCTCAAGCAACACGATGCCTTGCGCTTGCGTTTCAGCCAGGTCGACGGCCAATGGTCGGCGCGCTATGTCGGCGCCGACAGTGCCGACGTCATCGACATGCTCTGGACCGCCCGCGTCGCCAGCGATGCCTCGCTGGAGTCAGTGTGCGACGAAGCCCAGCGCAGCCTCAGCCTGCAGGACGGGCCGCTGCTGCGAGTGGCGCTGATCGCCCAGGCCGACGGATCGCAACGGTTGCTGCTGGTGATCCATCACCTGGCGGTGGACGGGGTTTCGTGGCGGGTGTTGCTGGAAGATTTGCAGGCCGCCTATCAAGGTGAAGCATTGCCGCCAAAAACCAGCGCGTTCCAGGCCTGGGCCGACAAGCTCGACGCTTACGCACGCTCTGAAACCGCCGCCGCCGAACTGCACTGGTGGCAGGCGCAACTGGCCGGGGCCAGCGATTCGCTGCCGGCAGCCAACCCGCAAGCGAGTCAGGCCGGGCATCTGCGCCAGGGCGTGAGCATCGGCCTGGACCGCGATCAGACTCGCCAATTGCTGCAACAGGCACCGACGGCCTACCGCACCCAAGTCAACGACCTGCTGCTCACCGCACTGGCCCGCACCCTCAGCCGTTGGACCGGCCACGCATCGGCGCTGATCCAGCTCGAAGGCCATGGCCGCGAAGAACTGTTCGACGATATCGATCTGACCCGCACCGTTGGCTGGTTCTCCAGCCTGTTCCCGGTGCGCCTGACGCCGACCGCCGAGCTCGGCGCTTCGATCAAGGCGATCAAACAGCAACTGCGCGAAGTTCCAGGCAAAGGCCTGGGCTACGGCCTGCTGCGCTACATGGGCGATGCTGCGGCGCAATCGGCATTGGTCGCGCTGCCCCAGGCGCGGGTGACGTTCAACTATCTCGGCCAGTTCGACCAGAGCTTTGCCGAGGACGCCTTGTTCTCCCCAGCCAAGGAGTCCAGCGGTGCCGCGCAATCGGCGGATGCGCCGTTGCCGAACTGGCTGTCCGTGGACGGTCAAGTCTACGGCGGCGAATTGAAACTCGATTGGACCTTCAGCCGAGAATGCTTCGACCTGCGCGACATTGAAGCTCTGGCGATCGATTTCCGTGCTGAGCTGTTGGCGCTGATCGACCATTGCCTGAGCGACGGTGCGGGCGGCGTGACCCCGGCGGACTTCCCGCTGGCGCGGCTGAGCCAAGCGCAACTTGATGGGTTGCCGGTGCCGCCGGGGCATATCGAAGATGTGTATCCGCTGTCGCCGATGCAGGCCGGTTTACTGTTCCACAGCCTCTTTGAGTCGGCGTCCGGCGCCTATGTCAACCAGCTCAGCGTCGAGGTACGCGGCCTTGATGCGCAACGATTGGGCCGGGCGTGGCAAGCGGTGCTCGACAGTCACGCGATCCTGCGCAGCAGCTTTCACTTCCCACAGGGTTTCGAAGCGCCAGTGCAGGTGGTCCATCGTCATCTTGAGTTGCCGATGACCTGCCTTGACTGGCGTGATCGAGACGATCAGGCCGAAGCACTGGCGCAACTGATCGACAGCGAACGCCTGCAACTGGATTCAACTCAAGCGCCGTTGATGCGTTTGACGCTGGTGCGCCTGGATGACGAGCGTCAGCAGCTGATCTACACCCACCATCACTTGTTGCTCGACGGCTGGAGCAATTCGTTGTTGCTGAGTGAAGTGTTGCAGCGTTACGCCGGACAGGAAGTGCCCGTGCCAATCGGACGATTCGCCGACTACATCGGCTGGCTGCAACGTCAGGATGCCGAGGCGGACGAGGCCTTCTGGCGCGGGCAATTGGCGACCCTGGACAACCCGACGCTGTTGTCTCAGAGCCTTGCGCATGGCGATAACAAACAGCCGTCGCCAGCGGAGTTTGCCGACCATCGGCAGACCTTCGATGTCGCCACCAGCCAACGTTTCAGCGACTTTGCCCGCCAACAGAAAGTCACCCTCAACACCTTGGTGCAAGGCGCGTGGGCGCTGTTGTTGCAACGCTATAGCGGGCAACGCAGCGTGGCGTTCGGCGCCACTGTGGCCGGGCGTCCGGTGGACTTGCCGGGGGCCGAAAGCCAGCTCGGGTTGTTTATCAACACCTTGCCTGTGATCAGCAGCCCCGACGCGGTGGAAAGTGTCGAGCAATGGCTGAACCGCTTGCAGGCGCAGAACCTCGAACTGCGCGAGCACGAATTCACCGCCCTCGGTGACATCCAGCGCTGGGCCGGGCGTGCCGGTGAGCCGCTGTTCGACAGCCTGCTGGTGTTCGAAAACTTCCCGGTGGCCGAGGCCTTGCAACAGGGCGCGCCGGCCGGTTTGAGCTTCTCGATCCCGCACAACCACGAACGCACCAATTTCCCGCTGACCCTGGCGGCCACCGCCGAAAGTCAGCTGAGCCTGCATTGGAGTTACCAATGCAGCCACTTCAGCAGCACGGCGATTGTGCGCATGAGCGAGCACCTGGCCGCGTTGTTGGCGGCAATGGTTGCCACGCCTCAGGCAGCGTTGAGTGAACTGGACCTGCTGACCGCACCCGAACGCACCCAGCAATTGCTGGAATGGAACCCGCCGTTCAAGGTCGCGCAAAACCCGCTGTGCGTGCATCAGTTGATCGAGGCCCAGGCCGTTGCCCGGCCTGATGCCACGGCGCTGATTTTCAACGATGTGCAACTGAGCTTCGACGAGCTCAACCGCCGCGCCAACCGCTTGGCCCACCATTTGCGCGGGCGCGGTATTGGTCCCGAAGTGCGGGTCGGCCTGGCGATGCAGCGTTCGCCGGAAATGATCGTCGGTCTGCTGGCGATCCTCAAGGCGGGCGGCGCATATGTGCCGCTCGACCCGGCGTATCCGGCGGAACGCCTGCGCTACCTGATGGATGACAGTGGGATCTCGCTGCTGATCAGCCAATCCTGGCTGCGGGAAAAACTGCCATTGCCCGAAGGCCTGGCGGTAGTGGAAATCGACCGCGAGCCGCTGGAGTCCATGGCCGACAGCAACCCGGTCAACCTGACTTGCGGTGAAAACCTCGCCTACCTGATCTACACCTCGGGTTCCACCGGGCGGCCGAAAGGTGTGAGCGTGGCCCACGGTCCGCTGGCCATGCATTGCCTGTCCATCGGCGAGTTGTACGGCATGACCCCGGACGACCGCGAGTTGCAATTTGCCTCGATCAGCTTCGACGGTGCCCACGAACGCTGGCTGACCCCGCTGGTGTTCGGTTCGGCGGTGATGCCGCGCGACGACGAGTTGTGGAGCGTGGAGCGCACCTGCGCCGAGATCGAAAAACACCGCATCACCATCGCCTGCTTCACCCCGAGCTACCTGGCGCAGATCGCTGACTACATGGGCGAAGCCGGGCGCGATTTGCCGATCCGCTCTTACACGCCGTGCGGTGAAGGCATGGCCAAGCATGCCTTCGATGAAGTCCAGCAAGTGCTGCAACCCAAACGACTGATCAACGGCTACGGCCCGACCGAAACGGTGATTACCCCACTGATCTGGCTAGCCTATCCGGATACCGAATTCGACTCGGCGTTCATGCCGATCGGCCGGCCCGTTGGCAACCGCAGTGCCTATATTCTGGACGGTGGCTTGCAGCCGCTGCCGGTGGGCGTGGCGGGCGAGTTGTACCTGGGCGGCGAGGGCGTGGCGCGGGGGTATCACCAGCGCCCGGACCTGACCGCCGAACGTTTCGTGCCGGATCCTTTCGTGCCGGGCGCGCGTCTGTATCGCAGCGGCGACCTCGCACGATTCCGCGCAGACGGGGTGGTGGAATACCTCGGTCGCATCGACCAGCAGGTGAAGATTCGCGGGTTCCGTATCGAACTCGGCGAAATCGAAGCCTGCCTGATGGAACACGAAGGCGTGCGTGAAGCCTTGGTCATCGACCGCGATGGCCCGACCAGCCGTCAGTTGGTCGGTTACGTGGTGCCGCGTGATCCGCTGACCGACGAACAGGATTTGCGTGACGCACTGACGGCGCACCTGCGCAGTCGCTTGCCGGCGCACATGTTGCCGGCGCAGCTGATGTGCCTGGCGGCACTGCCGCTGACGCCGAACGGCAAACTCGATCGTCAGGGATTACCAGCGCCGCAAGCCTCGCGCCAGAGCCTTGATCAAGTGGCAGCGGCATCGCCCGCCGAGGCGCTGCTGGTAGAAATCTGGCAGGCGCTGCTGGGCCTGGATTCGCTGGGCGTCACCGAGAATTTCTTCGAACTGGGTGGTGACTCGATCATTTCCCTGCAAGCGGTGAGCCGTGCCGGGCAGCGCGGGCTGGTGTTCAGTCCGAAGCAGTTGTTTGAGCAACAGACCATCCGTGCACTCGCCGCCGTGGCGACCCGTCGTGAAGCTACGTTGGTCCAAACGCCGACCGTCGAGGCGTTTGCCCTTGTTCCGCAGATTGATGCAGCGGCTCGTACAGGGGTGCAAGACCTGTATCCACTGTCACCGATGCAGCAGGGCATGCTGTTCCATTGCCTCGATTCGCCGGAGCTCAACCCCTACGTCAACCAGTTGAGCGTGGCGGTCGACGGCTTGCAGGTGCCGCGCTTCCGTGCGGCGTGGCAAGCGCTGGTCGAGCGCCACGAAGTGCTGCGCGCGGCGTTCCGCTGGCGCGATGGGCTGGCCGATCCGCTGCAAGCGGTGTTCGCCGAGGTCGAGTTGCCGATCCAGGAACTTGACTGGCGCGAACGCAGCGACACCGAACAGGCGTTGAATGAGCTGGCGGCTTCCGAGCAGGCCAAGGGCTTCGACCTGAGCTGCCCACCGCTGATGCGCTTCATTCTGGTTCGCCTCGGTGAAGCGCGTTACCAGATGATCTGGATCTACCATCACCTGCTGCTGGACGGCTGGAGTGCTTCGCGCCTGCTCGGCGAAATGCTGCGCCTGTACCACCACGACAGCCTGCCGGCGCTGACCGGTCGCTACGCCGACTACATTGCCTGGCTGCAACGCCAGGATGATGCCCAGGCCGAAGCTTTCTGGCGTGAGCGTCTGGCCTTGCTGGAAGCACCGACCATTCTGGCCAAGGCCTCCGGTGCCAGCGGTTGCGGCCATGGCGTGATGTACAGCGACCTCAATGCCGAGGCGACGCGCAAGTTGCACAGCTTCGCCAAGCGCCAGCGCGTGACCCTCAACACCCTGGTGCAAGGCGCCTGGCTGTTGCTGTTGCAGCGCCATAGCGGCCAGCGCAGCGTGGCATTCGGCGCCACGGTGGCGGGGCGTCCAACCGCTTTGCCCGGTGCCCAGGACATGCTCGGCCTGTTCATCAACACCTTGCCGGTGATCCAGACCCTCGACCCGCAACAGCCGCTCGGTGAGTGGCTGCGTGAGCTGCAGGATTACAACCTGGCGGTGCGCGACTACGAACACACGCCGTTGTCCGACGTCCAGCGCTGGGCCGGGCAGGGTGGCCAGGGGCTGTTCGACAGCATCATCGTCTTTGAAAACCATCCGGTGGACCGTGCCTTGCGCGGTGGCGAGGAAGGCGAGTTGCGCTTCGCCGAAGTCGGCAGCGGCGGCGTCACCAACTTCCCGATGGACTTGATGGTCAGCGCCAACGAGGAAGGCCTGGAAGTCGAATACCTGTACCTGCGTGATCGCTTCAGCGAACAGGAAGTCGAGCGCATTCGTGCCCAACTGGAAGGCTTGCTGCGTGCATTGCCTGAGGATGCCGACTGCCTGCTCGGCAACATCGGCTTGCCCGAAGCGCGTTTGAGTCTGCCGCAAGCGTCTGCCGACAACACTGATCTATTGCACGCGTTCAATCAGCATGTCCGTCATCAGCCGCAGAAAATTGCTTTGTTCTGCGAGGACCGGGAGCTCAGCTATGCCGATCTTGATGCACAGGCCAACGGTCTGGCTCAGCAACTGATCGCACGCGGCATCGGCGCGGAAAACCTGGTGGCCGTGGCGCTGCCGCGTTCCGAACGGACCCTTGTCGCGTTCCTCGCGGTGCTCAAGGCGGGCGCTGCGTATCTGCCGCTGGACCTCGCGTACCCGGCCGAACGGCTGGCGTACATGCTCAGCGATTCAGCGGCGAGCCTGTTGATTTGCGACAGCGACATCGGTGAACGCCTGACGTTGGCCGACAGCCCGCCGCGTTTGTTGCTCGATCAACTGAACGTTGCCGGCAGCAGCGAGTGCCCGGTTGTCGAGCCGCTGCCCGGCCACCTGGCGTACCTGATCTACACCTCGGGGTCTACCGGCCAACCCAAAGGCGTGGCCGTGTCGCGGGGGCCGATTGCCCGGCATTGCCGCGGCATCATCGATCTTTACGAACTGGCAACCCGCAGCCGTGAATTGCACTTCATGTCGTTCGCCTTCGACGGGGCTCAGGAGCGTTGGCTGAGCGTAATGCTGGCCGGTGGCAGCCTGGTGATCCGCGAGGACAACGTGTGGACGCCGGAGCAAACCCTGGAAGTGTTGCATCGGCACAGCGTCACCGTCGCCTGCTTCCCGCCTGCGTACCTGCAACAGATGGCCGAAGTGGCCGAGCGTCTGGGCAATCCCCCGGCGGTCGAGGTGTATTGCTTTGGTGGCGATGCGGTGCCGGACGCGAGTTTCGAACAGGTCAAGCGTGCCTTGCGGCCGAAGCGTCTGGTCAACGGTTACGGTCCGACTGAAACCGTGGTCACGCCGCTGCTGTGGCGTGCCGAGGCCAGCGAGCGTTGCGATGCCGCCTATGCGCCGATTGGGCGTGGCGTCGCGGGGCGCGGCTTGTACATACTCGATGCCGATCTCAATCCGTTGCCGGTGGGTGTCAGTGGTGAGTTGTACCTGGGCGGCGAATGCCTGGCGCGGGGTTATCACCAGCGGCCGGGGATGAGCGCCGAGCGTTTCATACCCGATCCGTTCGAGGCCGGTGGCCGCATGTACCGCACCGGTGACCTGGTGCGCCAGCGTGAATGCGGCTTGATCGACTACCTCGGCCGACTCGACCAGCAAGTGAAGATTCGTGGTTTCCGCATCGAACCGGGCGAAATCGAAGCGCGCTTGCGCGATTGCGTGGGCGTGCAGGATGCCGCCGTGGTGGTGCACGACACGCCGACCGGCAAGCAGTTGGTCGGGTATGTGGTGGCTGGCGCTGCGGTCGGGCTGGACCGTCGCTTGAAAGCCGAGCTGCAAGCGCAAATGCCGGACTACATGGTGCCGGCGCGAATCCTCGTGCTGGAGCGTTTCCCGCTGTCGGCCAACGGCAAGCTCGACCGCCGCGCACTGCCCGAGCCGGAATGGGCGCTGGGCGGCTATCGCGCGCCGCGCAATGCGCTGGAACAGGCGTTGACCGCGATCTGGCAAGACGTACTCGGCGTGCCGCAAGTGGGCATCGACGACAACTTCTTCGAACTCGGTGGCGACTCGTTGCAGGTGCTCAAAGTCATCTCACGGGTGCGCAGCCAGCCGCAGCTGGGCTTTGAGTTGAAACTGCGCGACTTGATGCAGAAACCGTGCATCGCCGAGCTCAGTGGCTATCAGGCAGCCGAGCCCGCGAAAGCACCGGACCCGTTGTTGGCGCTCAATAGCCGGGTCGCCAATGTGCCGGCGCTGTTCTGCCTGCACGCTGGTTTCGGCACGGTGTTCGACTACGAACCGCTGGCCCGGCGTCTGGAAGGTCGGCGCACGGTGTATGGCCTGCAATGCCGCATGTTGCTTGATCCGCACTGGCAGGACGAATCGCTGCTGGCGATGGCCCAGGCCTACGCCCAACGGCTTCGTGCACAACAGCCGCACGGTCCGTATTACCTGTTGGGCTGGTCGTTGGGGGGCGCGTTGACGCAACTGGTCGCTCGGGAACTGGAAGACCAAGGGCAAACAGTGGCGTTTGCCGGACTGGTCGACAGCTACGTGGCGGGCACCGCGGAAGCGGGGGACTGGCGCGAAGATTTGGCGGACTTCCTGAAGTTCGTCCTCGGTCAACCGTCTGAAGACGCAGAAGCATTGATTGATTTGAAAGCCGCTGGCCTGAGTGAACGGGAAGGCGCCGCAGCGGTGATTGAAGCGGCAATGCACGGTGCCAACGAAAACGCGGCGTTGGGCGCGAGCGAGCTGACGCAGATCTTCGCCACCGGCTCATCGCTCAAACATCTGGCGCTGGCGCAACGACGATTGCCATCGGTGCAGGTGGCGGCGCATCGCTGGTGGGTGGCCGGGCGTGATGACGAGCGCCGGGTGTTCGAAGCGCAAGTCGGTCATCACGGCGTGGATCGCTTGTTGGCGGGCGGGCATTACGAGTTGTTGCGTGGTGATGTGTTGCTCAATGAGCTTGAGCAACTGTTGGAGCGCCGGACAGCTATTGCTTGAAAACGTTAGTGGCGAGGGAGCTTGCTCCCGCTGGACTGCGCAGCAGGCCCATGCTTGGGGCCGCTTCGCAGCCCAGCGGGAGCAAGCTCCCTCGCCACAGGTTCCCTTCATTGTGTAAAAGGATTCGTCCCATGGCCGTACTGCCAGAACTTGAAGCATTCCTCGAACTCGCCGAGTTCGGCCGTCTGACCGGTAAAAGTCGTCCGATGCACGAACAGACGCCGCAACAGGCGCGGATCGACTTCGAAGCGTCCTCGGGCTTTCTCGATGTGCCGCTGGCGCACATTGCTTGCGAAAACTTCAGCATCGCCGCGCGGGATGGTTACAGCCTCGCGGCTCGCCTGTATCGCGACGGGCAAGCGGCCGATGGCCTGCAACCGGTGATGTTGTATTTCCACGGCGGCGGATATGTGGTCGGCAGCCTCGATTCCCACGATGCGTTGTGCCGTCGGCTGGCGGCGCAGGGTGGTTTTGCCGTGTTGACGGTGGATTACCGGTTGGCGCCGGAATGGCGTTTTCCAACCCCGGTGCAGGACGCCTGCGATGCCGGCAACTGGCTGGTTCGCGAAGGTGCGGCGCGTGGCCTGGATGCATCACGGGTGGCACTGGCCGGCGACAGCGTCGGTGCGACCCTGGCCACGGTGTTGTCGTTGATTGCCCTGCGCGACCCCGCAGAACTGGCGTTGAAGCCCAAGGCGCAGTTGCTGGTGTATCCGGTCACCGACGCCACCACTCACCGCGCTTCGCATCGCGACTTTGCCGAAGGTTACCTGCTGGAAACCCCGACCCTGGACTGGTTCTACGCCCACTACGGCCGCACTCCGGCAGACCTGGCGGATTGGCGCTGCTCGCCGTTGTTGGCTGAAGACTTGTCGGGCGTGGCCCCGGCGCTGGTGTACCTGGCCGGGCATGATCCGCTGCATGACGAAGGGCTGGCCTATGCCGAGCGTTTGCGGGCGGCGGGAAATGATG
>NZ_RCNW01000029.1:0-3492 GCF_004307605.1 Pseudomonas sp. Sample_24 | reverse complement strand
TGATGATCGGGATCGGTACGCCGAGAAAGAACAGCAGTAATGAACGCATGATGATGCTCCTGATTTAACGATTCGTAGTGGTGGTTACATAGTCGTCGGCTTCCAGGTACACAACGGCATCCCGGCGACGACCACCGAACGTTGCGGCCAGGCTGGCAAAGAATGCACCCGCCAACAGCGCGACAAACATCCAAAGAGTGCTCCAGGCCGCGACCTTGGCAGCGGTGTCTGCCGCCTCTTGCGCGGCCTGCTTGGCATCGGCCACCGCTTTTTGCGTGCGGGCATAGACTTCATCGACACGACGCTCCGCGTCGGCCTGGGTCAGGTTGGTCCGCTGTGCGACCAATTGCGCCAGGTAGGTACGGTCTTCGGCAGACAGTTGCCCGTCGCTCAAGGAGCGCACGAAGATGCGGGTCACGGTGCCACGGGCGGCATCATCACTGACGGCAGCCGGACGATCATCGCGAAACAGACTGTCGATGTAATAACCGTATTGATCACTGTTGGTGTTGGCAGCCGCCGTGCCCGCCGCTTGCGTGGCAGCACTGGCGGCGCCACCGACGACTTGCGCCCCGGCTTGCACGCCACCACTGACCACACTGCTGACCGAACCGGCCACCAGCGTTGCAGTCACCAGCGTCGCCACGCACCAAGCCAGAAAACCGTGGGCAGTGTCACGGAAGTAAACTTCATCGGTGTGCATGAAGGCCCATTTCACCCGCAGCCGTCCGGCGATGTAACCACCGAGCCCCGATGCAACGATTTGCGTGAAGGCCAACCAGACAATCGTCGAAACGCCAAGGGTCTTGGCGCTCACACCTTCATTGGCCCACGGCGAAACCGCGGAGAACCCGAGGCCAAAACCGAGCAGCACGAGGATCAGCGACAACGCCGCGGCAGCGGCGGCCCCGGCGAAAATCGCCCCCCATGACACACCCGAAAGCGTGCTCGCCTCATCTACGGCAGGATAGAAACCATCAGAGGATCTATTCATTGTTTTGTCGCTCCAGGCAGAAAAATGGTGTTACAACTCTCGAAATAGCAATTGCAGACACCGTGCCAGCCGCGCACCTGGAATAAATCCTTGTTTTTCAACGTGATAAAAAGTTTGAACTTCGCAGCTTCTTGCAATATGCAACGAACGGGCAGACTCAGCGGGTTTTATGCATTGAAGCGTCCATGAACTTTTATTTAGAAAGCCTGCGATCATTTCTTGGCAAAATGCTGCACAACGTTGTGAACATTTCATCAGGCCAGCCCCATGACCCGCATCTTGACCATTGAAGACGACGCCGTGACCGCCCGTGAAATCGTCGCTGAATTGAGCAGCCACGGCCTCGACGTCGACTGGGTCGACAACGGCCGTGAAGGGCTGGAACGAGCGGTCAGCGGCAACTATGACCTGATCACCCTCGACCGCATGCTGCCCGAACTCGACGGCCTGGCGATTGTGACCACGCTACGATCCATGGGTGTGGCCACACCGATCCTGATGATCAGCGCCCTTTCCGACGTCGATGAGCGCGTGCGCGGTTTGCGCGCCGGTGGCGATGACTACCTGACCAAACCCTTCGCCACCGATGAGATGGCTGCCCGGGTCGAAGTCCTGCTGCGTCGGCAGAACACCGGCACCGCCCAGGCCACCACGTTACGGGTAGCGGATCTGGAACTGAACCTGATCAGCCACGAAGCCAGCCGCGACGGGCAATTGCTCACGCTGTTGCCCACCGAATACAAACTGCTGGAATTCCTCATGCGCAACACTGGGCAGATCCTGTCGCGGATGATGATTTTCGAAGAAGTCTGGGGTTATCACTTCGACCCCGGCACCAACCTGATCGACGTACACATTGGCCGCTTGCGCAAAAAGATCGACCCACCTGGCAATGTCCCCTTGATTCGAACCGTGCGAGGCTCGGGTTATGTCATTGCCGAACCCGTCTAAAGGCTGGCGCTCTTCCAGCAGTCGCTTGCTCGCGCTCTACAGTGCGCTGTTCGTGGTCTGGAGCGGCATTCTCATGGGCGTCATGTACTTCGAGGTATCCGCCTACCTCGACAACCTGGCCAAGCATTCGCTGATGCAGCGTCAGCATCTGTTTTCGCGATTCCAGGGCGAACAACTGGTGGACGCGCTCGCCGTCAGCATGACCTTCGATATCCGCGGCATCGACGGTTATGGCCTGTTCGATCAGCAGCACCGATATCTGAGCGGCGCCCTGGACCACATCCCCCGTGGCCTGCCGCTGGACGGCAAGATCCACATGCTCAGCGATTGCGCCGACTCCGACGACCCGACGCTGCCCAATGACAGCTGCGATGCCGTGGCGACCCAGACCCGCGACGGCCTGTTGCTGGTGCTGGTGCGTGACAACGGTTCGCTGTTTGCCGTCACCCGGATCATTCTGCACGCGCTGTTCTGGGGTGTGACCCTGACCATCCTGCCGGGCATCGTCGGTTGGCATTTGTTGCGTCGCCGCCCGCTTCGGCGGATCCGCGCGATTCAGGCCAGCGCCGAAGCCATCGTCGCCGGCGACCTCACCCGACGCTTGCCGCTGTCCAATCGCCGGGATGAACTGGACATGCTTGCGGCCATCGTCAACGCCATGCTCGAACGCATCGAGCGCCTGATGCATGAGGTCAAAGGCGTGTGCGACAACATCGCCCATGACCTGCGCACGCCACTTACGCGCTTGCGCGCGCAGCTTTACCGCATGCAACAACAAGCCGGTGAAGGTACGCCGCAAGCGGCGCAACTGGATCTGGTGCTGGGCGAAGCCGACACGCTGATGGCGCGGTTTCGTGGCCTGCTGCGGATTTCCGAACTGGAGGATCGCCAGCGCCGCTCCGGCTTCGTGCAACTGGACCCGGTGTCGTTGTTGCGAGAGTTGCATGAGTTTTATCTGCCCTTGGCAGAGGACGACGGCCTGACGTTCGAGCTGCAACTGCCTGAATCATTGCCGCCACTCAATGGCGACCGCGCCTTGCTGTTCGAAGCGCTGGCCAACCTCTTGAGCAACTCGATCAAATTCACCCCGCCCGGCGGCCAGGTGATTTTGCGCGGGATCAATCATGACGGACATACCCGCATCGAAGTGCTCGATTCCGGGCCGGGCATTCCCGAAGCCGAACGCGAAGCCGTGTTCCAGCGTTTTTATCGCGCCGAAGCGGGCAATCTGAAAAGCGGTTTCGGCCTGGGCCTGTCGATCGTCGCAGCCATCGCAAGCCTGCATGGGTTTGCGCTGGAGGTGGGTAACAGTGAACTGGGTGGAGCGCGGCTGGTGCTCGATTGTCGGGAGAGTTTGATTACCCCCTCATGATCGTTCCCACGCTCTAGGTGGGAATGCACCCTCATGATCGTTCCCACGCTCCGCGTGGCAATGCAGCCACATGATCGTTCCCACGCTCCGCGTGGGAATGCAGCCTGGGACGCTCCGCGGCCCTTTCGGAAGCTGGAACGCGGAGCGTCCCTTGAAGCATTCCCACGCAGAGCGT
>NZ_RCNW01000033.1:0-27097 GCF_004307605.1 Pseudomonas sp. Sample_24 | reverse complement strand
AAGTCGGCGTAGTGCTGGGTCGAGGCCCAGATCATGTACAGCAGGCTTGAAGGCTCCACCGGCAGGATGCGTTTGTCGTCCACCCACTGGCGGATCTTCGCTTCTTTCATCTTGGCCCAGTCATACAGGCTCGCATCCAGCGCTACGCCCAAGGTCGGCGCACCGTGGATGATTTCGTTGGCCCAGACTTTCGAGCCATACGGACGGCTGCGCGAATGGTTCATTTTTGCCCGGATGTAGCTGCTGAGCACTACGCGTGGGTCGTCGAACATCTCGAAGCACAGCGCGTCTTGCTTCCAGACTTCCAGCAGGTCGAACAACACCGCGCTGTACAACTCGGTCTTGGTGCTGAAGTAGTAGTGCAGGTTGGAGCGCGGAAGGTCTACTTCGGCGGCGATATCGGCCATGGCGGTGCTGCCGAAACCTTTCTCGGCGAAGACTTTTTCGGCCCCCAGCAGGATTTTCTCGACGTTACTGCGACGAATCTCGATCTTGTGATTGCCCATAAGGGCTCCCTGACAACAGCGTTAAACAAGACTATCACCCGCTCTGGCTTGGGGCGACAGGGCAAAACGAGAATCAACCTCCTATCAGCTGCGCGAGTCATCGTATAACTTCCGATTGACAACTCTGAAACGTCCCGTAAATAATCGCCGCCAATGTTGTACGACGACGTATGACAAACAATAAAAACAAAAAAGAAAGGGAACGTCACAGTGAGCAAACACGCGCGCAATTCGTCCATCCGCAGTTCACGCCCCACCTTCGCCCGTCGCCACACCCTCAGCCTGATCGGTTGCAGCAGCCTGGCCCTCGCCCTGCCCATGACCAGCCAGGCCGAAGGCTTTACCGATGACGCCAAAGCCACGCTGAACCTGCGCAATGCCTACTTCAATCGTAACTACACCAACCCTGCCTATCCTCAGGGCAAGGCCGAAGAGTGGACGCAGAACTTCATCCTCGACGCCAAGTCCGGTTTTACCCAAGGCCCGATCGGCTTCGGTGTGGACGTGCTGGGGATGTACTCGCAAAAGCTCGACGGCGGCAAAGGCACCGGTGGTACGCAACTGCTGCCGATACACAGTGACGGCCGCCCCGCCGATAACTTCGGGCGCCTGGGTGTAGCGCTCAAAGGCAAAGTGTCGAAAACCGAGTTGAAAGTCGGCGAGTGGATGCCGGTGCTGCCGATCCTGCGCTCCGACGACGGTCGTTCGCTGCCGCAAACCTTCCAGGGCGGCCAGGTGACTTCCACCGAAATCAGCGGCCTGACCCTTTACGGTGGCCAGTTCCGCCAGAACAGTCCGCGCAACGATGCGAGCATGGAAGACATGTTCATGAACGGCAGATCGGCGGCCTTCAGTTCCGACCGCTTCAACTTCGGCGGTGGTGAATATGCGTTCAACGAAAAGCGCACCCAGGTCGGCGTGTGGTACGCCGAACTCAGCGACCTTTACCAACAGCAGTATTTCAACCTGAGCCACAGTCAACCCATCGGTGCCTGGACCCTGGGTGCCAACCTTGGCTACTTCATCGGCAAGGAAGACGGCAGCGCGCTGGCGGGTGATCTCGACAACAAGACTGCATTCGCCCTGCTCTCGGCCAAGTACGGTGGCCATACCTTTTATGTCGGCTTGCAGAAACTCAGCGGTGACGATGCGTGGATGCGCGTCAACGGCACCAGCGGCGGCACCCTGGCCAACGACAGCTACAACTCCAGCTACGACAACGCCAAGGAAAAATCCTGGCAGGTACGTCACGACTACAACTTCGTCGCTTTGGGCGTTCCGGGCCTGACCCTGATGAACCGCTACATCAGCGGCGACAACGTGCACACCGGCACCATCACTGACGGCAAGGAATGGGGTCGCGAATCGGAACTGGCCTACACGGTGCAGAGCGGGCCGTTGAAGAACCTCAACGTCAAATGGCGCAACGCGAGCATCCGCAAGAATTTCAGCACCAACGAATTCGATGAGAACCGCTTGTTCATCAGCTATCCGATTTCGTTGTTGTAAGGGAGATTGATTGCAGGCACAGAATCACTATGGCGAGGGACTGTGGCGAGGGAGCTTGCTCGCGCTGGGTCGCGCAGCGGCCCCCTGCAAACTTCCAATAGTCCCGCTGTGTCTGCGTTCAAGACTGCTCTGCGGCCGAGCGGGAGCAAGCTCCCTCGCCACAGGATCAATGGATGCCGATTTAACCCTCCGTCAATTTCCACCAAAGTCGCGTTGACAAGATACAGAAAGCCTAACGATACTCCTGCGTAGTCGTACGACAACCTACAACGAACCAATAACAATAACCGCTTGTTCAGGGATTCCCATGACGACCACTGCAACCGCCCAAACGCCCTTCAATCGCCTGCTGCTGACCGGCGCCGCCGGTGGCCTGGGCAAAGTCTTGCGCGAAAGCCTGCGCCCGTATGCCAACGTCATTCGCCTGTCGGATATCGCCGAGATCGCCCCGGCCATCGATGACCGCGAAGAAGTGGTGCCCTGCGACCTCGCCGACAAGCAAGCCGTGCATCAACTGGTCGAAGGCGTGGACGCCATCCTGCACTTCGGTGGCGTGTCCACCGAGCACTCGTTCGAGCAGATCCTCGGCGCCAACATCTGCGGCGTGTTCCACATCTACGAAGCGGCACGCCGGCATGGCGTCAAACGCGTGATCTTTGCCAGCTCCAACCACGTTATCGGGTTCTACAAGCAAGACGAAGTCATTGATGCCCACTCGCCTCGTCGCCCGGACAGCTACTACGGCTTGTCCAAGTCCTACGGCGAAGACATGGCCACGTTTTACTTCGATCGCTATGGCATCGAGACCGTCAGCGTGCGCATCGGCTCGTCGTTCCCGGAGCCGCATAACCGCCGGATGATGAGCACCTGGCTGAGCTTCGACGATCTGACCCAATTGCTCGAACGCGCGCTGTACACCCCCAACGTCGGACACACCGTGGTGTACGGAATGTCCGACAACAAAGACATCTGGTGGGACAACCGCTACGCCGCCCACCTGGGCTACGTCCCACAGGACAGCTCCGAAGTGTTCCGCGAAAAAATCGAAGCGCAGCCAATGCCGGCCGCTGATGATCCGGCGCGGGTCTATCAGGGCGGTGCTTTTTGCGCAGCCGGCCCGTTCGGTGACTGAAACCAGAACGCTTACCACTTGATCCCACAACAAAAACCCAAGGGAATGAGTTGCCATGCAAGCCGAATTGATTGTCGATGCCCGTAACGCCGTCGGTGAAAGCCCGGTTTGGGTCCCCGAGGAAAATGCCCTGTACTGGGTCGATATTCCTGCCGGTGGCCTGCAACGCTGGAGCGCCGATACCGGGCACGTCCATGCCTGGAAAACCCCGGAAATGCTTGCCTGCATCGCCCGTCATCGCGACGGTGGCTGGGTCGCCGGCATGGAGAGCGGCTTCTTCCATTTGCACACGCACAACGACGGCAGCCTCCACAGCGAGTTACTGGCTGTCGTCGATCACGCCCGCCCCGACATGCGCCTCAACGATGGCCGCTGCGACCGCCAGGGACGTTTCTGGGCCGGCAGCATGGTGCTGAACATGGGCGCCAATGCGGCCAACGGTGCGCTCTATCGCTACAGCGCCGGGCAGCGTGGGCCGCTCGAGGCACAACTGAACGGCTTCATCGTGCCCAATGGCCTGGGTTTCAGCCCGGACGGCAAGACCCTGTACCTGTCGGATTCGCACCCCAATGTGCAACTGATATGGGCCTTCGACTACGACACCGTCAGTGGCACACCGTCCAACCGCCGAGTGTTCGTCGATATGAACCACTTCGACGGACGCCCCGACGGCGCGGCGGTGGATGCCGACGGCTGCTACTGGATTTGCGCCAACGACGCCGGCTTGATCCATCGTTTTACCCCTGACGGCCGTCTTGACCGCTCACTCAGCGTACCGGTGAAAAAACCCACCATGTGCGCCTTCGGTGGCAGTCGTCTGGACACCTTGTTCGTGACCTCGATTCGCCCGGGTGACGACCATGACGACCAGTCCCTGGCCGGCGGCGTGTTTGCTCTCGACGCTGGTGTCAGAGGCTTGCCCGAACCCCCATTCAACCCCTCGCCAACCGGATTCATAAGCTGACGCTTCTGCTGCACCGCTGTGCCTTGAATAAAAAAAACAACAAAACTGGAGACACCCCCATGAACTTCAAACGCACCTTGCTCGCCGCTGCACTCCCACTCGCCTTCACCCTCAGCAGCGCCGTCCACGCACTGGAAATCAAATTCGCCGACATTCATCCCGCCGGTTATCCGACCGTCGTGGCTGAAGAGCAACTGGGTAAAACCCTGGTGGCCGACAGCGACGGCAAACTGACCTTCAAGATGTTCGCCGGCGGCGTGCTCGGCTCGGAAAAAGAAGTGGTCGAACAAGCCCAGGTCGGCGCCATCCAGATGGCCCGGGTCAGCCTCGGCATCGTCGGGCCGGTGGTGCCGGATGTGAACGTGTTCAACATGCCGTTCGTGTTCCGCGACCAGGCGCACATGCGCAAGGTCATCGACGGTGAAGTCGGCGACGAGATCCTCGACAAAATCACCAACTCCGAATTCAACCTGGTGGCCCTGGCCTGGATGGATGGCGGCACCCGCAACATCTACACCAAGAAACCGGTCCGCAGCCTGGAAGACCTCAAGGGCATGAAGATCCGCGTTCAAGGCAACCCGATGTTCATCGAAACCATCAACGCCATGGGCGGCAACGGTATTGCGATGGACACTGGCGAAATCTTCAGCGCCTTGCAGACCGGGGTGATCGACGGCGCGGAAAACAACCCGCCGACGCTGCTCGAACACAACCACTACCAGAACGCCAAGTTCTACAGCCTGACCGGCCACCTGATCCTGCCTGAGCCGATCGTGATGTCGAAAATCACCTGGAACAAACTCACGCCGGAACAACAGGCCCTGGTGAAGAAGACCGCCAAAGCCGCGCAGGCCCAGGAACGCACCCTGTGGGATGCAAAATCCGCCAGCAGCGAAGAAAAGCTCAAGGCTGCCGGGGTTGAGTTCATCACCGTCGACAAAAAACCTTTCTATGAAGCTACCGCCTCGGTTCGCGAAAAATACGGCGCGCCTTACGCCGACCTGATCAAGCGCATCGAAGCCGTTCAGTAACCCTCCCTGCATTCAAGAAAGGCCCGGCGCCACAGACGCAGCTGTAGGTCTGTGCGCGCCCGGTTACGGTGGAACCCGATGAAGAATCTGCTGCTACGTTTCAATGACAAGCTCTACATGACCTGTATCTGGGTCGCCGGGCTCTCCGTTCTGGCCATTGCGCTGATCATCCCTTGGGGCGTATTTGCCCGATATGTGCTTGGCACCGGCTCCAGCTGGCCTGAGCCTACGGCGATTCTGCTGATGATGGTGTTCACTTTCATCGGCGCCGCCGCCAGCTACCGCTCCGGTTCGCACATGGCGGTGGCGATGCTCACTGACCGTATGCAACCGAATACGCGCAAGGCTGTGGGGGTGTTTTCTCAACTGTTGATGGCCACCATCAGCCTGTTCATGGCGATCTGGGGCACCAAGCTGTGTCTGTCGACCTGGAACCAGTTCATGAGTGCCCTGCCGACGCTGCGTGTGGGCATCACCTACATGCCGATTCCGGTGGGCGGCGTGTTGACGCTGATCTTTGTCCTGGAAAAACTCTTGCTCGGCGACCAGAGCAACCGTCGGGTCGTGCGTTTCGACCTCGTTGAAGAAAACGAAGGGGCTGCCTGAATGGACGCTTTTATTCTGCTGGGCAGTTTCATCGCGCTAATCCTGATCGGCATGCCTGTAGCCTATGCGCTGGGGCTCTCTGCGCTGATCGGCGCATTCTGGATCGACATTCCGTTCCAGGCACTGATGATTCAAGTGGCCGGGGGCGTGAACAAATTCTCCCTGCTGGCGATTCCGTTTTTTGTACTGGCCGGCGCGATCATGGCCGAGGGCGGCATGTCCCGCCGCCTGGTGGCGTTCGCCGGTGTGCTGGTGGGTTTCGTGCGCGGCGGCTTGTCGCTGGTCAACATCATGGCCTCGACCTTCTTCGGCGCGATCTCCGGGTCTTCGGTGGCGGACACCGCTTCGGTCGGTTCGGTGCTGATTCCAGAGATGGAGCGTCGCGGCTATCCCCGTGAATTCGCCACGGCGGTCACCGTCAGCGGTTCGGTACAAGCCCTGCTGACCCCACCTAGCCACAACTCGGTGCTCTACTCGCTGGCGGCTGGCGGCACGGTGTCGATTGCCTCGTTGTTCATGGCCGGTGTGGTGCCGGGCCTGCTGATGAGCGCGTGCCTGATGGTGCTGTGCCTGATCTTCGCCAAGAAACGCGACTACCCCAAGGGCGAAGTCATTCCGATGCGCGAAGCGCTGAAGATCTGCGGCGAAGCGCTGTGGGGCCTGATGGCGATGGTGATCATCCTTGGCGGCATTCTCTCGGGGATTTTCACCGCGACCGAATCGGCGGCCATCGCCGTGCTGTGGTCATTCTTCGTGACCATGTTCATCTACCGCGACTACAAGTGGAGCGAACTGCCGAAACTGATGCATCGCACGGTGCGCACGATTTCGATCGTGATGATCCTGATTGGCTTTGCCGCCAGCTTCGGCTACATCATGACGCTGATGCAGATCCCGGCGAAAATCACCACGATGTTCCTGACGCTGTCGGATAACCGCTACGTGATCCTGATGTGCATCAACGTCATGTTGCTGTTGCTGGGCACCGTGATGGACATGGCGCCGCTGATCCTGATCCTGACGCCGATCCTGATGCCAGTGATCCTGGGCATTGGCGTGGACCCGGTACAGTTCGGCATGATCATGCTGGTGAACCTGGGGATCGGATTGATAACACCGCCGGTGGGTGCGGTACTCTTCGTGGGGTCGGCCGTGGGTAAAGTCAGTATCGAATCGACCGTCAAGGCACTGCTGCCGTTCTACGGCGTGCTGTTCCTGGTGCTGATGGCCGTGACTTACATTCCTGCGCTGTCGCTGTGGTTGCCGCATCTGGTGTTGTAATCCTTGTCCTGCAGGAGCACGGCTTGCCGGCGATGGCGATCTCACGCATGCCATCGCCGGCAAGCCGTGCTTCTACAGAGGATGTCACTCTTGGCCCCTCCAACATTTCTACAGCTGGTTACCATGTCGCCAACCCTGCTCGAACTCGAAGACCCGTTCACCCGCCTCACCCTCGCCCCTGAACTGGGCGGCAGCATTGTAAATTGGACGGTGCGCAGCACGGGTCAACCGTTGTTGCGCCACGCCGACGCTCACGCCCTCAATACCGGCTTGCCCGGCAAACTGGGCTGTTTTCCTCTGGTGCCGTGGTCCAACCGAATTTCCGAAGGCGGTTTCAACTGCCCCGATGGCTGGCTCGCCCTGACACCCAACAGCCTCACCGATCCGCTGCCGATTCATGGCAGTGCCTGGCAGCAACCGTGGCAGGTGGTTTCGTCAACCGCCAATGAAGTGGTCCTGCAACTCGACAGCGCCTGCCCTTTTGCCTACTGCGCCCGTCAGCGCTTCCATCTGGACGATGGCAAGCTGAGCATTGAACTGAGCGTGACGCATCAGGCCGAACAAGCCGTCTGGCATGGTCTTGGGCTGCATCCGTATCTGCCGCGCACCGCCAACACCCGGTTGCTGGCGCCGGCTCGCCAGGTGTGGTTCTGCGATTCGACGAAATTGCCGACCCACTTGGGCTCAGTACCCGCACAATGGGACTTCCAGCAACTCAACGCGTTGCCCGAAACCCTGGTCGACAATGGCTTCTGCGAATGGGATGGTCGCTGCCTGATCCAGCAACCGGACCTCGGTTATGAGCTGGAATGCCAGGCCACCGACAGCAGTTATTACCTGCTGTACTGCCCCGTCGGCCTGGACTTTTTCTGTATCGAACCGGTCAGCCATCCCGTCAACGCACATCATCTGCCCGGTAGGCCGGGGTTACGCTTGCTGGAGCAAGGTCAAACCGTGCAATTGGCTTTCAGCCTGCAATATCGAGCGCTCCAGTAGCACTAGCCCAATAGCTGACTCAATACCGCCCGCAACTTGCCGGGCTTCACCGGTTTGTTCAGCAACGGTGCGTTGAGTCGCTGCAATGCCCGCCGACAATGGTCGGTGCGGTCTGCCGTGATGATCACCGCCGCAATGTTGTGCTGGAAATGTTCGCGCAAATGTCGCACCACATCACAGCCCACGACACCGTGATCGAGGTGATAGTCCGCCAGAATCAATTCCGGCGCCCGCCCCTGCAACGCCGCCAGCGCCGACGCTTCATCGGTGGCGATCACCACATCACAGCCCCACTGCCCGAGCAGTGCGCTCATGCTTTGGAGAATACTCACTTCATTGTCCAGCACCAGCAGACGGCGTCCCGGCAACGGGTTGCCAGTGCCAGGCAGAGGCACTGCCTGACTCACCGGTAACGGAACTTCATCGGACAGCGGCACCTCGATGCTGAACATCGAACCGCGGCCCGGCACCGAATGCACATCGACTTTGTAGCCAAGGATCTTGGCGATACGCTCAACGATCGCCAGCCCCAGGCCCACGCCCTTGCGGTCAGCAGCACGGCCGACGTCCAGCTGATTGAACTCGAGGAAAATCGAATCGAGCCGGTCGGCGGCGATGCCGCGTCCGGTATCCCAAACCTCCACGCGCAACCTTTCGCCGCGGCGCCGAGCGCCCAGCAAAATGCTGCCTTCATCGGTGTAGCGGCAGGCGTTGCTGAGGAAGTTTCGCAGGATCCGCGTCATCAGGCGCAAATCGGTGCTGATGGCGCAATCAACGTGGTGCACTCGCAGGTTCAAGCCTGCCGCCTGCGCGACCGACTGGAACTCCGACACCAGCGGCCCGAACAGTTCATCGAGGCGATACGCGGCGACGTCTGGTTTCACCGCCGCCTGATCGAGCCGGGAAATGTCGAGCAGATCGGTCAGCAGGTCCTCGGCCCCTTCCAGGGCCTGGTGAGTGCGCTCCACCAGCACCTGCTCGGCTTCCGGCAATGTGCGCTCGCGCAAGGTCGAAATCAGCAACCGCGCAGCATTCAGCGGTTGCAACAGGTCGTGGCTGGCGGCGGCGAGGTACTTGTCCTTGCTGTGATTGGCGGCCTCGGCGGCATCGCGGGCGTCGCGCAAGGCCTTGGCGATTTGCTTGCGCTGGGTGATTTGCTGCTGAAGGTTTCGGTTGGCTTCGAGCAACTCATCGGTTCGCGCAGTGACCCGTCGTTCCAATTCGTCATTGAGTTGCTGTAAATGTTGCTGGGCCAACTTGCGCTCGGTGATGTCAGCGACAAAGCCCTCCACCAGTCCCTCCTGGCCGGGCTTGAGCAGCAAGTTCATCAAGACATCGAGATGACTGCCATCCTTGCGCCGCAACCGGGTTTCATAGCCGTGCAGACTGCTTTGGTGCCGGAGAATTTCGCCGATGTTCTCCAGCTCCTGCGCGCCGTCAACGAACAGGGTACTGGCCAGATCGCTCAGGGAAAACAGCACTTCCTGTGGGTTCTGGTAGCCGAGCATGCGCGCCAAGGCCGGGTTGGCGGCGCGCATGCCATCTTGCAGGCTGGCCTGGAAGATCCCGTGGACGGCGTTTTCGAACAGCCATTTGTAGCGATTACGCTCCGCCTCCAGCTCGTCCAGACGCGCGGCGAGTTCCGGGTAGTGGCTCTTGCGCGCTGAATGGCTGCCCAGCCCGAGCAATCCGGCCAGCGCCCGTTGCTGCTCGTCAGAGGGCTTCGCCATAGACAACCTCGACATCACGCTGGCTGGACTCGCGAGGGTTGGTCAGGATGCAGGGATCGTCCATCGCATGCTGTGACAGGAACGGAATGTCCGAAGTCCTGACCCCATGCAAACCGAGGGTTTCGTGAAAGCCGATGGCATGTTTGAGGGCGATCAGGTGTTCGACCAGACGCCCACAGATCTGCCGGTGATTCAAGCCGCGGCAATCGATGCCCAGGGTTTCGGCGATCACCTTGAAACGGTCCGGCGCCGAGTTGTAATTGAACGCCACTACATGCTCGACCAGCACCGCGTTGCACAGGCCATGGGGCAGATCGAGAAAGCCGCCGAGGCTGTGGGACATCGCATGCACCGCACCGAGGATGGCGTTGGAGAACGCCAGCCCGGCCTGCATGCTGCCCAGCATGATTTTCTCGCGCAATGCGATGTCGCCCGGGTTGGCGATCATCTGCACCAGGTTGCCATTGATCAGACGCATGGCCTCCAGCGCATGCGGATCGGTCAGCGGCCCATGGCCGGTGGACACGAAGGCTTCGATGGCATGCACCAACGCGTCGATACCAGTACAGGCCGACAGGAACGGGTCCATGCTCAGGGTGGTTTCCGGGTCGATCAGCGAAACGTCTGGCACCACGGCTTTGCTGACGATGGAAAACTTCATGCGTTCCTGCTGGTTGGAAATGATCACGAATTGCGAGACGTCCGCCGACGTGCCGGCGGTGGTCGGAATCAGGATCAGCGGCGGGCTGGGCACGCGAATGGTGTCGACGCCCTCGAACTCGAGAATGCTGCGGCCATGGGCAACCACAATGCCGATGCCTTTACCGCAGTCCATCGGGCTGCCACCTCCGACGGCAACGATCACGTCGCAGTGGTTTTCCCGGTACATTTCGGCGCCGAGCATGACTTCTTCGACCCGTGGGTTGGGTGAGACGTCACTGTAAAGGCAGTATTCGATGCCCAGCGCTTGCAGGCTGGCTTCGACATCGGCAACCCAGCCGGCGGCAATTACACCGGGATCACTGACCACCAGCACCTTGCGCGCACCAAAGGTCTTGGCGTAGTTACCGACACTATGCCGACTGCCGGCACCGAAGATGATTTCAGGCGAAACGAATTTACGCAGCTGGTTGAGACTCTGGCTCATTTGAAAGCCTGTTTTTATTGTTTTGGAAAGTACAAACCACACTAAACCATCCAGCTGCGAATGCAATCAGACCAATGGGTAGCCCATCCGGACTCACCGCCGCACCCCTGTAGGGTCATGCTGTTCACCTAAAAGAACGTTCGCACCCTTGTGGCGAGGGAGCTTGCTCCCGCTGGGGCGCGAAGCGGCCCTAAAAGGGACTGCTGGTGCGGCGATCCGACAAGCTCCCTCGCCGCGGGTGTTTGTCCTTATGTGAACAGCATGACGCTCGCCAGGCTAGCCGCGGTAGATCAGCTGTGAAGCTTTCGCATTGCGCAACGTCAGGTGCTCGATCCCCACCCCCGACGTTTCGGCTTCTTCGCGGGCCTTGAGAATCACCCCGTGATGCGGCGACTTGCTGCACACCGGGTCGGCATTGCTCGCATCGCCGGTCAGCATGAAGGCTTGGCAACGGCAGCCGCCCAGGTCCTTGTGCTTTTCATCGCAGGAGCGGCACGGCTCTTTCATCCAGTCATCGCCGCGAAAACGATTGAAACCGAAGGAGTCGTTCCAGATGTGCGCGATGCTGTGTTCGCGCACGTTGGGAAACGCTACCGGCAATTGTCGGGCGCTGTGACAGGGCAAGGCCGTGCCATCCGGGGTGATGTCGAGAAACAGGTTGGCCCAGCCGTTCATGCAGGTTTTGGGACGTTCTTCGTAATAGTCCGGGGTGACGAAAATCAGCTTGCACGGGTGGCCCTGGGCTTCAAGGCGTTCACGGTATTGGTTAGTGATGCGCTCGGCGCGCTGCAATTGCTCGCGGGTGGGCAGCAGGCCGACGCGGTTGAGTTCCGCCCAGCCGTAGAACTGGCAGGTGGCCAATTCGACAAAGTCCGCCTCCAGCTCCAGGCACAGCTCGATGATCTGCGCGATCCGGTCGATGTTGTGCCGATGGGTGACGAAGTTCAGCACCATCGGATAGCCCTGGGCTTTCACCGCACGGGCCATGGCGAGCTTCTGGGCAAAGGCCTTGTGCGAGCCGGCGAGCATGTTGTTCACCGTTTCGTCGGCCGCCTGGAAGCTGATCTGGATGTGATCCAGCCCGGCGATCTTGAAGTCGCGAATTTTCTGCTCGGTCAGGCCGATACCGGAGGTGATCAGGTTGGTGTAGTAGCCCATGTCCCGGGCGGCCTTGATCAGTTCAGCGAGGTCCTGGCGCACCAAGGGTTCACCGCCGGAAAAGCCCAATTGCGCGGCGCCCATGTCCCGCGCTTCGCGGAACACACGAATCCATTCTTGCGTGCTCAGCTCCTCGCCGTGCCGGGCAAAATCCAGTGGGTTGGAGCAATAAGGACATTGCAGCGGGCAGCGATAGGTCAGTTCGGCGAGCAGCCACAAGGGCGGTCCTGGAAGCGCCTCATTCGATCCAGAACTGCGCATGGGCCACCTCCAGAAACGCCAGCACGTCTTCGTCGATTCCGGGTACGCCGGGGAAGTTCGCACTCAGTTGTTCGATGATCGCCGCCACGCTACGTTGACCATCCACCAGGTTGAGAATCTGCCCGGCACTGGCGTTGAGCTTGATCATGCCTTCGGGATAAAGCAGCACGTGGCAGTCCTGTCGGGGCTCCCATTGCAGGCGAAAACCCCGACGCAGGGCGGGTGACTGCTGACGGTTGATCAGGTTCACAACGCGATCCCCCGGTGCCAGACCTTATCGTCGGTGACCGTGTGATACGGCGGGCGTTCGAGCTCGTAGGCCATGCTCATGGCATCGAGCATGCTCCACAGCACGTCGAGCTTGAATTGCAGGATCTGCAGCATCCGCTGCTGCCCCTCGGCGGTCACGTAATGCGTCAACGTGATGCGCAACCCGTGTTCGACATCGCGTCTGGCCTGGCTCAAGCGCGTGCGGAAATAGTCATAGCCGGCGGTGTCGATCCACGGGTAATGGGTCGGCCAGGCGTCGAGCCGCGATTGATGGATCTGTGGCGCGAACAACTCGGTCAATGAACTGCTGGCCGCTTCCTGCCAACAGGCGCGACGGGCGAAATTGACGTAGGCGTCCACCGCAAAACGCACGCCAGGCAGCACCAATTCCTGGGACAGGATTTGCTTGCGATCCAAACCTACCGCTTCGCCAAGACGCAACCAGGCTTCGATACCGCCCTCGCTGCCGGGAACGCCATCGTGGTCGAGAATCCGTTGCAGCCATTCCCGACGCACGTCGCGGTCCGGGCAATTGGCGAGAATCGCGGCGTCTTTGAGCGGGATGTTGACCTGATAATAGAAACGATTGGCGACCCAACCCTGGATCTGCTCGCGGCTGGCGCGGCCGGCGTACATGGCTTGATGAAATGGATGGTGGATGTGGTAGTAGGCGCCCTTGGCACGCAGGGCGGCTTCGAACTCGCTGGGGGACATGGGTGTGTCGGTCATTGCGGGTCTCCGGGAATCTTCGGTGTCTGTTCCGGCCTCTTCGCGGGCAAGCCCGCTGCCACAGGGTTCGGCAGTGTCCACAAAACCTGTGGGAGCGGGCTTGCCCGCGAAGGCGTCCTTCGCTACAGCTCAATACTCATGCCGTCATAAGCCACTTCAATCCCCCGCCGCTCCAGCAAAGCCCGCTCGGCCGAGTCTTCATCAAGGATCGGGTTAGTGTTGTTGATGTGGATCAGCACCTTGCGCTGGCGGTTGAAACCCTCCAGCAACTCCAGCATCCCGCCGGGGCCGCTTTGCGGGAGGTGCCCCATGTCGCTGCCCAGGCTCTGGCCAACTTCGCAGATAAGCATCTCGTCGTCGCGCCACAGGGTGCCGTCCAGCAGCAGGCAATCGGCACGTTGCATCCAGCCCAGGACTTCATCGTCAATCTGGCCAAGGCCCGGCGCATAGAACAACGAGGCGCCGCTGCGCACATCTTCGATGAACAGGCCAATGGTGTCGCCTGGTTGCGGGTTGCCGCGATTGGGCGAATACGGCGGCGCGTTGCTCACCAGCGGTATCGCGTGAAATCGCAAATGCCCGCAGGCCGGAATATGGAACGGCTGGCGATCGAGGCTCAGCGGTTGCCAGTGCAAACCGCCGTTCCAGTGCTCAAGCATGGTGAACAACGGGAAACCGCTGCTCAGGTCCCGATGCACGCGCTCGGTGCACCACACGTCATGCGGGCAGCCTTCGCGCAGGCTGAGCAAACCGGTGCAATGGTCGATCTGGCTGTCCAGCAGGACGATGCCGGCGATGGCGCTGTCACGCAGGCGCCGCGCCGGTTGCATCGGGGCAAAACTCTCGAGTTGCGCGCGGATGTCCGGTGACGCATTGCACAGTACCCACTCCACACCGTCGTCACTCAAGGCAATCGACGACTGCGTACGACGCTGCGCCCGCAAGCTGCCATCGCGCACACCGGCGCACTGGCGGCAGTTGCAGTTCCACTGCGGGAAACCTCCGCCAGCGGCGGAACCAAGAACGCGGATATGCATGGCGGATGCTCCGGAAGGCAGGCCCGGCCAACACAGCGGCTGGCCGGGTGGTCAATCAACGGTTGGCGAAATACATCGTCACTTCGAAGCCAATGCGCAGATCGGTAAACGCGGGTTTAGTCCACATGGGTCATTCCTCTTCTTGTGCCGGGTGATTCCGGTAGAGCCATTAATGCATGGGGCGTTGAGTGCCCGAATGCTACTTTCGAAGGAGTTGGCGGGGTGATTTGGTAGGGGGTGCGCGGGGTGTCAGAGACGGCCAAATCGCGGGCAAGCCTTGCTCCTACAGGTAGTGTCCGATCCTGTAGGAGCAAGGCTTGCCCGCGATTTGGCCGTTACACGGTTTCGTGTGGGATCAGAAGAAACCCAGCGGATTGATGTCGTAGCTCACCAGCAGGTTTTTGGTCTGCTGATAGTGATCGAGCATCATCTTGTGGTTCTCGCGACCGACGCCGGACTTCTTGTAGCCACCGAACGCGGCGTGCGCCGGGTACAGGTGGTAGCAGTTGGTCCACACCCGACCGGCCTTGATCGCCCGCCCCATGCGATAGGCGCGGTTGATGTCGCGGGTCCACAGGCCGGCGCCGAGGCCGAACTCACTGTCGTTGGCAATCGCCAGGGCCTCGGCTTCATCCTTGAAGGTCGTCACGCCCACCACCGGGCCGAAGATTTCTTCCTGGAACACGCGCATCTTGTTGTGGCCCTTGAGCAGGGTCGGCTGGATGTAGTAACCGCTGGACAGGTCGCCCTCCAGACGCTCGGCCGCACCGCCGGTGAGCAATTCAGCGCCCTCCTCCTGGGCAATGGTCAGGTACGAGAGAATCTTGTCGTATTGCTGCTCGGACGCCTGGGCGCCGACCATGGTCTCGGTGTCCAGCGGGTTGCCGCGCTTGATCTTGACGATCTTCTTCATCACTTCGGCCATGAACGGCTCGTAGATCGATTCCTGCACCAGCGCCCGGGACGGGCAGGTGCAAACCTCGCCCTGGTTGAAGAATGCCAACACCAGGCCTTCGGCAGCTTTTTCGATGAACGCCGGCTCGGCGTTCATGATGTCTTCGAAGAAAATGTTCGGCGACTTGCCGCCCAGTTCGACGGTGGACGGGATGATGTTCTCGGCGGCGCAATGCATGATGTGCGCGCCCACCGGGGTCGAGCCGGTGAAGGCGATCTTGGCGATGCGCTTGCTGGTGGCCAGCGCTTCGCCCGCTTCGCGCCCGAAACCCTGGACGATGTTCAGCACGCCCGCTGGCAGCAGGTCAGCGATCAGCTCAGCGAAGACCATGATCGACAGCGGCGTCTGTTCGGCAGGCTTGAGCACGATGCAGTTGCCGGCGGCCAGTGCCGGGGCAAGTTTCCAGGCGGCCATCAGCAGCGGAAAGTTCCACGGAATGATCTGCCCGACCACGCCCAGCGGTTCGTGGAAGTGATAGGCCGTGGTCAGTTCGTTGATTTCCGCCGCCCCGCCTTCCTGGGCGCGAATGCAGCCGGCGAAGTAGCGGAAGTGGTCGGCCGCCAGCGGCACGTCGGCGTTCAAAGTTTCGCGCACGGCCTTGCCGTTGTCCCAGGTTTCGGTGACGGCCAGGACCTCGAGGTTCTGTTCGATGCGGTCGGCGATTTTCAGCAATACCAGGGAACGGTCCTGGGCCGAGGTCTTGCCCCAGGCATCAGCAGCAGCATGGGCGGCGTCGAGGGCTTTTTCGATGTCGGCGGCGCTGGAACGCGGGAACTCGGCGATCACTTCACCGTTGACCGGCGAGGTGTTGGTGAAGTATTCGCCATTGATCGGCGCGACGAACTCGCCGCCGATGAAATTGCCGTAGCGCGGTTTGAAGGTAATGACGGCGCCTGGGGTTCCGGGTTGTGCGTAGATCATGGTGGGCCTCTGTCTGGGTCGATGCCTGTCGTACTGACAGACGATGAGCCGATACTAGAGAGCCCCGAGTGCCAGACGAATGCATCGTTGGCAGGAGGGACTCTCGTTATTTGGTAGTAGGTGATCGTTCCCACGCTCCGCGTGGGAATGCCTCAACGGACGCTCCGCGTTCGGCTTTTGGGACGCAGAGCGTCCCGGGCTGCTTTCCCACGCAGAGCGTGGGAACGATCAATTGCAGCGATCAGTGCTTGGCGACCAGGTCTTTGGGCAACTTGAACGTCCAGAGCATGCCGCCCTGGTTGAAGTCCTTCACGCGCTTGGCCACTTCGCCGCCCCACAACGGCACCGCGCCGCCCCAGCCGGACAGCACCGAGACGTATTGTTCGCCGTCCATTTCCCAGGTCACGGGCGAGCCGAGTACGCCGGAACCGGTCTGGAATTCCCAGACCTTTTCGCCGGTCTTGGCGTTGAACGCCTGCAGGAAACCTTCAGGCGTGCCGGTGAACACCAGGTTGCCCTTGGTGGTCAGCACGCCGCCCCACAGCGGCGCGTAGTTCTTGTGACGCCAGACTTCCTTGCCGGTTTTCGGGTCGATGGCGCGCAGCACGCCGATGTAGTCCTCGTTCAATGGCTTGATGGTGAAACCCGCGCCGAGGAACGCCGCGCCTTTTTTGTAGGCGATGCCTTCGTTCCAGATGTCCATACCCCATTCGTTGGACGGCACATAGAACAGTCCGGTGTCTCTGTTATAAGCCATCGGCATCCAGTTTTTCGCACCGAGGAACGCCGGCGCAACGAACACCGAGCTGCCCTTGGCTTCGGAACCCGGGGCGCCGGGACGGCTGGCTTCGTTGTAGATCGGCCGGCCGTCCTTATCCAGGCCGGTGGCCCAGGTGATCTTGTCCACGAACGGGAAGCCACGGATGAATTTGCCGTTGGTGCGGTCGAGCACGTAGAAGAAACCGTTTCGGTCGGCCGTGGCCGCTGCCTTGATCTCCTTGCCGCCTTCGCTGTAGTTGAACGACACCAGCTCGTTCACGCCGTCGTAGTCCCAACCGTCGTGGGGCGTGCTCTGGAAGTGCCACTTGATGGTGCCGTCGTCCGGGTTGAGCGCCAGGCGCGATGAAGAGTAGAGGTTGTCGCCAGGGCGCAGGTGCGAGTTCCACGGCGCCGGGTTACCGGTGCCGAACAGCAGCAAGTTGGTTTCCGGGTCGTAATAACCGCCGAGCCAGGGGGCGGCACCGCCGGTTTTCCAGAGGTCGCCAGGCCAGGTTTTGCCCGCCTCGCCGCCAGAGATGCCGTTCTCCACCGCTTTGCCGTCCTTGTAGACGTAGCCCATGTGGCCTTCGACCGTTGGCCGCGACCACAACAACTGACCGTTTTTCGGATCGTAGGCTTCGATCTTGCCCACAACGCCGAACTCGCCGCCGGCCACGCCGGTAATCAGCTTGCCATTGATCACTAGCGGCGCGGCACTGATCGAATACCCTTCCTTGTGGTCGGCGACTTTCTTGCTCCAGACCACCTTGCCGGTGTCCTTGTTCAACGCCACGAGTTTGGCATCGAGGGTGCCGAAAATCACCAGATCGCCGTACAGCGCAACGCCACGGTTGATCACGTCACAGCAAGGGCGGATGTCATCGGGCAGGCGTGCATCGTATTGCCAGAGTTTTTTGCCGGTGCGTGCATCCACGGCGAACACCCGCGAGTAGGAGCCGGTCAGGTACATCACGCCGTCCTTGACCATCGGCTGCGCTTGCTGGCCACGCTGTTTTTCTCCGCCGAAGGAGAACGCCCAGGCCGGCCGCAGCTCCTTGACGTTGTCGACGTTGAGAATATCCAGCGGGCTGTAGCGCTGCCCCTGAACGCCCAGGCCGTTGGTCACGACCTGCTCCGGGTTCTTTGGGTCCTGGAGAATGTCCTGGTCGGAAACCCCGGCCAAGGCCTGGCCGGACAACAGCATGGCACTGAGCAACAGGCTCAAGACGAAGGGCTGGCGACGTGCGGGTTGGGTCATGACGGCTTCCTCTGCGGATTTTTGTTATGCCCGGGAAATTTTCCCGGTCTGGTGCAGATTCTTGGGCGCCGCCGCCCTGGCCACAATTGGCCGCAATGTGGAGATTTCTAGTTCCTTGGTACAGGTTCGGAGGAGATGAGTGCTGACTGATCGTTCCCACGCTCTGCGTGGGAATGCAGCCCGGGACGCTCCGCGCCCCTTTTCGAAAGCTGGAACGCGGAGCGTCCCTTGAGGCATTCCCACGCGGGAGCGTGGGAACGATCATTGCCTGTTATTCGCGGCGGAATCGACACGGGGCATTTGTGCGCGCTCGTAGCGCGGGTACAGATGGCTGACGCTGCGGATCAGTTCATAACGGCTCAGGTTGATCCCGGCGAAGCGTTCAGGGATGGGGCTGCGGATCATCTCCGCCATGTCGTGGCCATTGGCGGCACCGTCGCGCATGAGCTGATCGAGCCAGTTCAGGTAATCGCGCATTTGCTCGAAGGGTTGTCGATCGCTCGCCACCGGTCCATGGCCCGGCACGACGTGTGTCCAGGGCAAACCCTGGAGGGCGGCGATGTCCGCCAGCCATACCGACAGCCCGGGACTGTTGGGCGTGGTCAATGCCCGCTGATAAAACACCAGGTCCCCGGCAAACAGCACACCGGTTCGCTGGTCGAGAATAGCCAGATCCGCGCCCGTATGCCCACCCAGGCTCAGCAAGCGCAGATCATGATTCCCAAAACTTTTCACACCAGGGGTCAGCGTCAGCGTCGGCAATACCACTTCGGTACCGCGCATCCAGTCGCCGACCATCCGGTACATGTTCTCGGCCATGGCATCGCCTTGCCGATGCAACAGCTCGGTGGTGCCGGCCAAAGCGCCGATCGGCACGTCACTGAAGGCCTGATTGCCCAGCACATGGTCCGGGTGGTGATGGGTCAGCAAGACCTCGATCACCGGTTTATCAGTGGTGCTGGCAATCGCCTTGCGCATCGCTTCGCCGTAGCGCTTCGACGGGCCGGTGTCGATAACCACCACGCCGCGCTCGGTGACGATGAACGCGGTATTGACGATGTTGCCGCCGTTGGTCTTGGCGAAATTGTCGGTACTGCCCTCCAGCAGCCAGGTGTCCTCGGCGATCTGCCGGGGCTTGAGCACGTATTCCAGGTCGGCCATGACCGGCAGGCTGACGCTTAACACCATCATCAGGATCCAGCGCATGCCACGCTCCTTGGGGTCAGGGGATCGACGCATCGAACTCATTGCCGCTGTTGTCCCGCAGCAACAGCCGCGTTTGCCCTGCCCCCTCGATATCGAACGCCAGGCTGGGATTTTCACTGACGGCAGGAAACAGCTCCAGCCGGGCCAGCACTTGCTCGTTGTGGTCGCGCAACTCGGCATGGTTGATGAAAAATTCCGGAATGCCGCTGACCATGCCGTTGTCCATCGGGTGGGCTATCTGCATACGCAAGCGGCTGAACCCGTCCCGGGGATAGCGCCCGCCGAGCACTTCGCCGATGTGCTCCTCCCAGCCCGGTTGAGTGCGCACCACACTTGGCGCGGTGCAGCCGCCACCCGCCGCGTCGATCAGGGCTGAACCGACATGCCACACGCCGTCGCGGGTCAACACCGCTGCGCGCAAGGGCGTTGCCTGCTCAATGCGAATGCGCAATGACAGCCAGGGTAAAACCGAACCCAGCGGCTGGAAGTCGACGATTTTCGGCAGCGGGTTCAACTCTGCCCAGGCGAGGATTCTCACCACATCGCCCTTGAACGCCCGAGCGTCGATTTCCAGCGGCACCTGCCGGGCGTCTTCGGCAAACGGCGGTGCGAGCAACTTGACCCGTTCATCAAAAACGAACGGCGCATTGCCGAGCAATTGCTGGTGATAGAACGCCCACATCACTGAAGGCACCGGGTCCTTACCGGGATCGATAGCGTGCGCGTGCGGGGCCAGGCTCAGCCAGCAGGCCAACAGACAACTCCCTCGCCATTTCATCGCCTGCTCCTATTGATACATCTCGGGCACGTCGTACCGCAGGCCGTAATGACCGTAGAGGGTCTTCAGCGTGCCGTCACGGATCAGGCCTTCCAGGGCCTCTTCCACGGCATAAGCCAATTGCCGGTTGCTTTCATGCACCGCCATGCCGATTTCCCACAGCTGTTTGCCCATGTTCGGGTAGGCGTTCTCGGCCAGTGCTACTTGTGGGTCGGCTGCTTCATGCACCTGCCAGTCGATTTCGCCGCGCATGGCCATCACCGCGTCGACCTCACCGGCCTTCATCGCGGCAAATGCCTGGGGCACACCCGGATAGTGATGGGTCTTGCCGGCGAGCATGCCGTTGAATACCGAGGTCAGGTAGAACGACGGCACGCTGTCGACTTCAACGCCGATCGGGTGCTGCTCGAACACCGCGACGCTGGCCACCTTGTCCAGCCGTCGGCGGTCATAGGCCACCTGCCATTGTTCGGTCTGGTACGGACCGAACATCACCACTTGGCCGTTGACCAGCTCACCGAGCTCGTTGCGCTTCTGCGCGTAGTCATGGTCGTAGGGCACGCGCATCATCAGGTCGGCCAGTTGCTGGTTGTGCAAGGCACTGGCACGCCAGATGTAATCGCGCAGGTCGTCGTCGAGCTTTTCCCCGGCCGGCGCCCAGATCAGCGTCAGGCGCACGCCGAGCGCCTTGGCCAACGCTTCGGCGAGCTCGACATCGACGCCGCGAGGCTGCCCGTTACGCTCAAAGCTGTAGGGGGCAAAGTCCTTGTAGACCGCCACCTTCAACTCACCGGCGGCGATCATTTCGTCGTAGTTGCGTACCTGCGCGTGCACCACCTGCAAACACAGCGACAGCGCGCAGACCAACACCGCCAGCAGACGCATGGGTCACTCCTCGACGCGCACGGTATCCAGATAAGTGCGTACGGCCCACAGGGCTTCCTGACTCAGGTAATCCGCCATTTTCGGCATGTACACTCGACCGTCACGTACCGCGCCATGGCGCACACGCTCGACGAACCATTCATCGCCCGCCTCGCCGACATCCAGCATGCGCAAGTCCGGGGCGATGCCACCGGACTTGGCTTCCAGGCCGTGACAGGCCGCGCAGTTCTGGTTGTAGGCAGACGCACCGATCTCCACCGCCTTGTCGTGTTCCGGCGCGGCGCGATACGGGTTCACCGCGGCCCAGCCATCAGCATCGAGTTGCACCCCCGCATCCTTGATCGGGGTCAGGCCCTGGGTGGCGACGGCCTGTGGCACCACATTGCCGTGGGCCCAGGCGGAGCCCGCGCCGATAAGACCGGCCAACAGTCCGGTGATGAGCAAGGCGTTGCGTTTTGTTGTCATTGTTATGCCCTCTGGATTGCACGCAGAACCTCTTGGCTGAGGCTATGGCAGCCATCTTAGAAACGGCGCCGCACTCACCCCATGCTGCTTTGGTGGTCGCCGCCTACTTCCTTGGTAGTAAGGCGCTGGATGGACGCCACCGGTACTTTCTGCATATTTTCACGGCACCACAGGCTTCCTATGCTGGCGCTAACGGTCATGGAGAACCTTATGCGCCAGCTTGCCCCTTACGCCCTGATCTACCTGCTGGCGATTGTTTGCGCCGCCGGCCTGGCCACCCGAAGCCAGGCCGCCGATGCGCCCCTGCAGGTGCGAATCGGCTACCTGGGTTACCGCCCCGATCCGGGTCCGTTGCTGTCGAACGTCATCCCCGAACCCACCGATGCCGGGCTGCGCGGCGCCGAACTGGCGATCACCGACAGCAACAGCACCGGGCGCTTTCTCAACCACGGCTACAGCCTGGTCAGCGCCAGCGTCGACAGCCCCGAAGCTTTGCTCGATGCGGCCAAGACGCAACATGAACAAGGCCTGCGCCTGTTCGTGGTCAATGCCCCCGCGGCCAGCCTGCGCCAGTTGAGTGCGGCACTGCCCGACAGTCTGCTGTTCAACGCCGGCAGTGCCGATGACAGCCTGCGCACCACCGATTGCCTGCCCAACGTGCTGCACACCTTGCCGAGCCGGGCGATGCTCGCCGATGCACTGGTGCAGTTTCTGGTGCTGCGTAAATGGCAACGGGCGCTGCTGATTGTCGGCCCGACGCCGGACGATCAAGCCTATGCCGCCGCCCTGCGCCGCGCAGCCAAGCGCTTCGGCCTGCAATGGGTGGCGGAAAAACCCTGGAGCTTCGATAACGACCAGCGCCGCAGCGCCCAGGCCGATATGCCGCTGTTCACCCAAACTGCCGAATACGACGTAGTACTGGTGGCTGATGAGCGTGGCGACTTCGGCGAATACGTGCCCTACCAGACCTGGTACCCGCGCCCGGTCGCCGGCACCCAGGGCCTGACCCCGGTGGGCTGGCACAAGACCGTGGAAACCTACGGCGCCGCCCAATTGCAAAAACGCTTCGAAGCCCTGAGCGGGCGCTGGATGAATAACCGCGATTTTGCCGCCTGGATGGCCGTGCGCAGCATCGCAAGCGCCGTGAGCAAGTTGCGCCAGACCGAGCCGATGGCGATCCGTACGCTGCAAATTAGCGACCAATTGCCCCTCGACGGTTTCAAGGGTCGCAAGCTCAGTTACCGGCCCTGGAACGGCCAGTTGCGCCAGCCGATTCCGATTGTCCAGCCCCGGGCGCTGGTCAGCACTTCTCCCCAGGACGGCTTTCTGCACCCGTTCAACGAAATGGACAGCCTGGGCTACGACAAGCCTGAGGTTACTTGCCGCTTTCCGTGATCCGATAACCACAACAACAAGGAATCTGCCATGCGCCGCACCCTGCTTTCATGCGCCCTGCTCTTCGCCGCCGGCCATGCCGCTGCCAGTACGGCCTGGGTCTCCAACGAAAAGGACAACAACCTGAGCCTGATCGACATGCAGACCCTGCAAGTCACCGAGACCCTGCCGGTCGGCCAGCGCCCTCGCGGCCTGCTGCTGTCCCATGACAATAAGCTGTTGTACATCTGCGCCAGTGACTCGGACCGCGTTCAGGTGATGGATGTGGCGACGCGCAAGATCATCAAGGAATTGCCCTCGGGCAAGGATCCCGAACAATTTGCCCTGCACCCCAACAACCGCTGGCTGTATGTCTCCAACGAAGACGATGCACTGGTCACCGTGATCGACACCGAGACCTCCAAGGTGCTCGGTCAGATCAACGTCGGTGTCGAACCCGAAGGCATGGCCGTCAGCCCTGACGGCAAATGGGCAGTGAACACCAGCGAAACCACCAACATGCTGCACTGGATCGACACCAGCACCCAGACGCTGGCCGACAGCACCCTGGTGGATCAACGACCGCGTTTCGTTGAGTTTTCCCCGGACGGCGCTCAGTTGTGGGCTTCGGCGGAAATCGGCGGCACCGTGACCATTCTCGATGTAGCCAGCCGCAACGTGCTCAAGACCCTGAACTTCCAGATCAAGGGTGTGCACCCGGACAAGGTCCAGCCGGTCGGCGTCAAACTCAGCGCCGACGGCAAGTACGGCTTCGTCGCACTCGGCCCGGCCAATCATGTGGCGGTGATCGATGCCAAGACTTTCGAGATCCTCGATTACCTGCTGGTGGGTCGGCGAGTCTGGCAGATGGCGTTCACACCGGATCAGAAACAGTTACTGGCCACCAATGGCGTCAGCGGCGATGTCTCGGTGATCGATGTCGACAGTCTCAAGGTCAGCAAATCGGTGAAGGTCGGGCGCTATCCCTGGGGCGTGGTGGTGACGCCATGAACGCCCTTGAAGTCATTGACCTGAGCTTTGCCTATGGCGCCCGGGAGGCCTTGGGCAAAGTGAGTTTCAGCCTGGGGCCCGGGCGTTTCGCCGCGCTGCTGGGACCCAATGGCGCCGGCAAGTCGACCCTGATTGCCCTGCTGACCCGGCTCTATGATCTGCAACACGGCGAGATCCTCGTCGGTGGCTGTTCATTGCGCAGCGCGGCACGCCCGGCACTCAGGCAGTTGGGCGTGGTGTTCCAGCAAAGTACCCTCGACCTGGACCTCAGCGTCGAGCAAAACCTGCGTTATCACGCAGCGTTGCACGGTCTGTCCCGGCGCCAGACCGACCTTCGCGTCGACGCCGAGCTGGCCCGTCAGTCCCTCACCGAACGCCGCCGAGAACGCGTACGCGAACTCAACGGTGGTCATCGTCGCCGGGTGGAAATTGCCCGCGCCCTGCTCCACCAGCCGCGCCTGTTGTTGCTGGACGAAGCCAGTGTCGGGCTCGACCCGGCAAGTCGCCTGGCGCTCAACCAGCACCTGCGCAGTCTGTGTCGCGAAGAGCGCATCAGTGTGGTCTGGACCACCCACCTGCTCGACGAAGTGCAACCCAGCGATGACTTGTTGATCCTGCATCAAGGCCGGCTGGTGGCCAGTGGGCAGGCCAACGCACTGAGCCTGGAACACGGCGGCGACCTCGGCTCGGCCTTCACCCGACTGACGACTTCAGGAGCCAGGCAATGACAGCTTATTGGCAATGCTTCAGCGGTATCGTTTGGCGCGAATGGCTACGCTTTGTGCTGCAACGCACGCGATTTCTCAGCGCCCTGGTGCGGCCATTGCTGTGGTTGCTGGTGTTCGCGGCAGGCTTTCGTGCTGCATTGGGGATCGCGATCATCGAACCCTACGACACTTACATTCCGTACGAGGTCTACATCATTCCCGGCCTGGCCTGCATGATCCTGCTGTTCAACGGCATGCAGGGCTCATTGTCGATGGTCTACGACCGTGAAATGGGCAGTATGCGCGTGCTGTTGACCAGCCCTTTGCCGCGTACCTTTCTGCTGTGCAGCAAGCTGCTGGCCACTTCACTGATTTCGCTGTTGCAGGTGTATGCGTTCCTGGCGATTGCCTGGGTGTACGGCGTGCGACCACCAGCTATGGGGCTGTTGCTGGCGCTACCGGCCCTGCTGCTGGTGGCGCTGATGCTCAGCGCGCTGGGGCTGTTGCTGTCGAACGCGATCCGTCAGTTGGAAAACTTTGCCGGGGTGATGAATTTCGTGATTTTCCCGATGTTTTTCCTGTCGTCGGCGCTGTACCCGCTGTGGAAAATGCGCGAGGCCAGCGAATGGCTGTATTGGCTGTGTGCGGTGAATCCGTTCAGCCATGCCGTGGAGCTGGTACGGTTCGCCCTGTATGAACGGTTCAATCCACTGGCGCTGGCGGTGTGCATGGGTCTGACGCTGCTGTTTGCGTTGTTCGCCGTACTGACCTTCAACCCGCAGCATGCAGCCTTGCGCAAGGCCGGGTGACAGCACATCGCTCCCACAATTGAGCTTCAACAGGGGAAATTACTACTTTAGTACTGGTTTCCCTGTCTATCGTCGCATTCCCAACGTCCCCCGACTGGCATGTAATGAGGCCATAACTATAAGGACTCAATCCCATGCCGCGTGTCCGACGCTGTCTGCTGCGCCCTTGCCTCGCCGCCCTGTCGCTGAGCCTCGTACTGGGTGTCGCGCAGGCCGATACCCGACTGTTCTCTGCCGACGGCTATCGCATCGACCTGTATCGAAGCCCGACGCCGACCCAGTTACCAGGCGCCACCATCGTCGACACCCCTGCCCTGCAATTGTTGCTTGAACAACAGCCGCGCCCGCTGCTGATCGACGTCTACCGGCGGCAATGGCTGCAAGGCCGGTTCATCGAAGACACGCCCCACGAAAACCTGCCCGGCAGCCATTGGCTGGCCAATACCGGCGACGGTGAACTGACGCCGCAATGGCAGGATTATTTCGCCGCCCACCTGAAAAAGCTGACCGCCGGCGACCCGACGCAACCGCTGGTCTTCTATTGCCGCTCTGACTGCTGGTTGAGCTGGAACGCGGTCAAGCGTGCGGGCGCCATGGGCTATAAGACGTTGTATTGGTATCGCGATGGCCTGGACGCCTGGCAAGCGGCCAGTCTGCCAGTGTCGCCTGCCCGCCCGGAGCCCTTTCCCTGAGCTTTACGCCTGCGTGTTATTGCCACACCATAATCAAAATAATGAGGTGAAAGGCCATGTACAAAATCCTGATTGCCGACGATCACCCGCTGTTTCGCGAAGCCATTCACAACGTCATCAGCGACGGTTTTGCCGGCAGCGAAGTGATGGAAACCGCTGACCTGGACAGCGCCTTGGCCCTGACCCAGGAACATGACGACCTGGACCTGATTCTGCTCGATTTGAACATGCCCGGCATGCATGGGCTCAATGGCCTGATCAACCTGCGTAACGAAGCACCGACCATTCCAGTGGTGATCGTTTCCGCCGAGCAGGACAAGCAGATTGTCCTGCAAGCCATCACTTATGGGGCGGTGGGTTTCATCACCAAGTCGTCACCGCGTGCCCAGATGACCGACGCCATCCAGCAAATTCTCAATGGCAATGTCTACTTGCCTCCAGACATCATCCGCACTGCCAAAAGCAGCACCCACCGGCGGATGAACGACACCCCGGCGTTCCCGCCCGAACTGCTGCAAGCCCTGACCCGCAAGCAACTGCAAGTGCTGGAACGGATGACCAAGGGCGAGTCGAACAAGCAGATCGCCTACACCCTGGAAATTGCCGAAACCACGGTCAAGGCCCATGTCTCGGCAATCCTGCGCAAGCTCAACGTGCACAATCGAGTGCAGGCGATCCTGAGTGCCGGGGATATTGATTTCGGCTCTTATCTGCGGCGTTGAAACAGAAGATCGCGACGCTTCCATCGCTGGCAAGCCAGCTCCCACAGGGTTTTGTGAACAGCACACATCCACTGTGGGAGCTGGCTTGCCAGCGATGAGGCCCTCACAAACACCGACAGGCTCATGGCCTTGCGAGCAAGTGACTCCCACAGGGTTTTGTGAACAGCACACATCCACTGTGGGAGCTGGCTTGCCAGC
>NZ_RCNW01000237.1:0-3509 GCF_004307605.1 Pseudomonas sp. Sample_24 | reverse complement strand
TCGGCAAGAACAGCAACGTCCAGGACGGCACCGTGATGCACACCGACATGGGCTATCCACTGACGATCGGCACCGGCGTGACCATTGGCCACAATGCGATGTTGCATGGCTGCACCGTGGGCGATTACAGCCTGATCGGGATCAACGCGGTGATTCTCAATGGCGCGAAGATCGGCAAGAACTGCATCATCGGCGCCAATTCGCTGATCGGTGAAGGCAAGGAAATTCCCGACGGTTCGCTGGTCATGGGCTCGCCTGGCAAAGTCGTGCGCGAGCTGACCGAACCGCAGAAGAAAATGCTCGAAGCCAGTGCTGCACATTACGTGCACAACGCTCAGCGCTACGCCCGCGACCTTGTCGAGCAGGAAGAATGACGGTTAGCGAACGCCCGGTGGCATCGCCCTGCGTGAGCATCTGTGCGCTGGACGACGATGACATCTGCACCGGTTGCCAGCGCACCGTCGAAGAAATCACCCGTTGGAGCCGCATGGACAACGACGAACGCCGCAAGGTGCTGGGGTTGTGTCATGAGCGGGCCAAGGCCAGTGGATTGGTGTGGATGTTGCCGACTAAATCCGATAGCTGAATGGTGTGGGCTTTCGTGGCGAGGGAGCTTGCTCCCGCTGGGCTGCGAAGCAGCCCCAATCCATCTGGTATAGCCCGTTCATTTCAGGGCCGCTTCGCGCCCCAGCGGGAGCAAGCTCCCTCGCCACAGGTTATTTGTGTACCGAAGATGAAGTACCCTGTGCACAAAATTGACAGGTACTACTGCTCCCATGCTCTTCCTGATCGCCTACATCAGCAGCGTCGTGCTGATCAACTACGCCTTTTCCACTGCGCCACACCTGGACATCATCTGGTCGGCCTGGGGCGGGCTGGTGTTTGTGTTGCGCGACATGGTGCAAACCCGCTTCGGCCACGGCGCGATTGCGGCGATGCTGGCCGCGCTGGTGCTGTCTTATGTCACGTCCGATCCATCCATTGCACTGGCCAGCGCTACGGCGTTCGCGGTGTCCGAATGCATCGACTGGCTGGTGTTCAGCATCACCCGGCGCCCGTTGCATGATCGCCTGTGGATAAGTTCGGCCCTGAGCATTCCCCTCGATACCTTTATCTTCTTCGGCATGATCGACGCGCTGACGCCTGGGGTGATCATCACCGCGCTGGGCTCGAAGTTCGCCGGCGTCACGGCCGTGTGGCTGATCATGGCCTGGCGTCTGCGCAAACAGGCTGTCGTCAGCTGAAGTTCATGTAAAATGCCGCGCTTTCTCCCCATGGGAAGCGCGCCAGCCGTCGCATCCCTCGATGATCCGCTCCTTGAGGACCTTCAGATGACCCGTATCGGAACTCCATTGTCGCCCACCGCGACCCGCGTATTGATGTGTGGCTGTGGCGAATTGGGCAAGGAAGTGGTGATCGAGCTGCAACGCCTGGGTGTTGAAGTGATTGCCGTCGACCGTTACGCCAACGCGCCGGCCATGCAGGTGGCGCACCGCAGCCATGTGATCAATATGCTCGATGGCGCGGCCCTGCGTGCCGTGATCGAAGCCGAGAAGCCGCACTTCATCGTGCCGGAAATCGAAGCCATCGCGACCGCGACCCTGGTCGAGCTGGAATCTGAAGGTTTCACCGTGATCCCGACCGCGCGCGCCGCGCAGTTGACCATGAACCGTGAAGGCATCCGTCGCCTGGCCGCCGAAGAGCTGGACCTGCCGACCTCGCCGTACCACTTCGCCGACACCTTCGAGGATTACCGCAAGGCGGTCGAAGACCTCGGTTTCCCGTGTGTGGTCAAGCCGGTCATGAGCTCGTCGGGCAAAGGCCAGAGCCTGTTGCGCAGCGCCGATGACGTGCAGAAAGCCTGGGATTACGCCCAGGAAGGCGGGCGTGCCGGTAAAGGTCGGGTCATCATCGAAGGCTTTATCGATTTCGATTACGAAATCACGCTGCTGACCGTTCGCCACGTTGGCGGCACCACCTTCTGCGCGCCGGTCGGCCACCGTCAGGAGAAGGGCGATTACCAGGAATCCTGGCAGCCTCAAGCCATGAGCCCGATTGCCCTGGCTGAATCCGAGCGCGTTGCCAAAGCGGTGACTGAAGCCTTGGGTGGCCGTGGTCTGTTTGGCGTCGAGTTGTTCATCAAGGGCGATCAAGTGTGGTTCAGCGAAGTCTCGCCGCGCCCTCACGACACTGGTCTGGTGACTTTGATCTCTCAGGACCTGTCGCAATTTGCCTTGCACGCTCGGGCGATTCTGGGTCTGCCGATCCCGTTGATCCGTCAGTTCGGCCCATCGGCCTCGGCGGTGATTCTGGTGGAAGGGCAGTCGACCCAGACTGCTTTCGCCAACCTCGGCGCAGCGTTGAGCGAACCGGATACCGCGTTGCGTCTGTTCGGCAAGCCTGAAGTCAATGGTCAGCGCCGCATGGGCGTGGCACTGGCGCGCGACGAGTCGATCGAAACCGCTCGCGCCAAAGCAACCCGTGCTTCGCAGGCGGTGGTCGTAGAGCTGTAAAAACCGCACTCACGGGCCTATACCTTCTATGGGCTCGCCGCAATTTACTGTAGGAGTGAGCCTGCTCGCGATAGCGATTTCATAGTCGACATTGATGTTGGCAGGCACTCCGCTATCGCGAGCAGGCTCGCTCCTACAGGGGTTGTTGATCGTTTCCCCTTCATCAAAGCTCCAGGCCTGTACCCCATGAATTCGCAAAGCATCATCGTCCCGAAAATCTCCACGCTGCCGGTGCACGAGCCCCGGGCGCGGGCGATTGTGCGTTGGCTGGTGCGCAAGAACATCATCCACGAAGAACTGACCACCTGCGGTCGTACCGGCAATCGCATGGCCCATGCCATCGGCGACGGTGCGCGCGCGGTGGTGCTGCATCCGGAAGCCTTGCCGTTCGGTGAGCCGGTCAACGGCCTGGAAATCGTCACCAAGCGCTGCATCTATACGCCGGCCAAGGGTTTCCTTGAGGAAGCGGGCTGCGCCGAATGCCGCAAGGAAATTGGCGAAGCACTGTTCGAAAGCCTCGAAGACTGGATGCCAGGGCGCACCGACAACTTCACCTGCCCCGAATGCGGGCACGAAGACGATATCAACGGCTTTCTGTTTTTGCAGGAATGCGCTTTCTCCAACCTGGGTTTCATCTTCAATAACTGGGCTGAAGCCGGGTTCAAGCAGAGCTTTCTCGACGAATTCGCCGATTGGCTCGATCAGCCGGTGAGTTGGGTCAAAGTCGAACTGTAGGTGCGGTTGATCCAGCGTGCACCCTTCTGTAGGAGCAAGGCTTGCCCGCGATGGCGTCCTCAAGATCGCCATCGCGGGCAAGCCTTGATCCTACGGACAACCGTTCGGCCGAACATCGCAAGCGGCCCCGGTTCTCGGAGAATTTCGGTTCTGCAAGCCCCGTCGATCACCGCGTCGAGAATAGACAGAGTTTTACATTGAACCCGAGGGGGTGTCTGACTATAATGGCGCGCTTCCATTTTCCCGCTCGGGAGCCCCCGC
>NZ_RCNW01000126.1:0-3524 GCF_004307605.1 Pseudomonas sp. Sample_24 | reverse complement strand
CCGATTACTGCGTGCACCCGAACTGGCTCAAGCACATGGTGCCGCACTTCGCCGATCCGAAGATCGCCGTGGTGCAGTCGCCGCAGGACTACCGCGACCAGAACGAAAGCACTTTCAAGAAGCTTTGCTACGCGGAATACAAAGGCTTCTTCCACATCGGCATGGTCACCCGCAACGACCGTGACGCGATCATCCAGCACGGCACCATGACCATGACGCGGCGCTCGGTGCTCGAAGAACTGGGCTGGGCCGACTGGTGCATCTGTGAAGACGCCGAACTGGGTCTGCGCGTGTTCGAAAAAGGCCTGTCGGCGGCGTATTACCACGACAGCTACGGCAAAGGCCTGATGCCCGATACCTTCATCGACTTCAAGAAACAGCGGTTCCGCTGGGCCTACGGTGCGATTCAGATCATCAAGCGTCACACCGCCAGCCTGCTGCGCGGCAAGGACACTGAGCTGACCCGCGGTCAGCGCTATCACTTCCTCGCGGGCTGGTTGCCGTGGGTGGCGGACGGCATGAACATTTTCTTCACCGTTGGCGCGCTGTTGTGGTCAGCGGCGATGATCATCGTGCCGCAACGGGTCGATCCACCGCTGCTGATTTTCGCGATCCCGCCATTGGCGCTGTTCGTATTCAAGGTCGGCAAGATCATCTTCCTTTACCGTCGCGCCGTTGGCGTGAACCTCAAGGATGCGTTCTGCGCGGCGCTGGCCGGGCTGGCGTTGTCGCACACCATCGCCAAAGCGGTGTTGTACGGTTTCTTCACCAGCAGCATTCCGTTCTTCCGCACCCCGAAAAATGCCGACAACCACGGGCTCTGGGTGGCGATTTCGGAAGCCCGGGAAGAGGTGTTCATCATGCTGCTGCTGTGGGGCGCTGCCTTGGGGATCTTCCTGGTCAATGGCATGCCGAGCAACGACATGCGCTTCTGGGTGGCCATGTTGCTGGTGCAATCGCTGCCGTATCTGGCGGCGTTGATCATGGCGTTCCTGTCGTCCTTGCCTAAACCGGCGCCAGAGACGCAAACGGCACCTGCCGTCTAAATCTTTGCGGATGCACTAAACGGCGGCCAATGGTCGCCGTTTTGCTTTAAGATAACCGCCATTTTGCGGGGCCAGCCCCTACGCCCTGTAGGAGCAAAGCTTGCTCGCGATGAACGCGACTCGATGTAACAGAACCACCTCATCATCGTTCATCGCGAGCAAGCTTTGCTCCTACACATTTACAGCTTTCGGAGTTTTCCATGACGGCCCACGCCGACCTTTCGCCGACCCTTCAACTCGCCATCGACCTAATTCGCCGTCCGTCCGTGACGCCGGTCGACGCCGATTGCCAGAAGCAGATGATGCAGCGCCTGGGCGATGCCGGTTTTGCACTCGAACCGATGCGCATCGAAGATGTGGATAACTTCTGGGCCACCCACGGCAAACACGATGGCCCGGTGCTGTGCTTCGCCGGTCACACCGACGTGGTCCCGACCGGTCCGGTGACCGCGTGGCAGATCGATCCGTTCAACGCGGTGATCGACGAACATGGCATGCTCTGTGGCCGCGGCGCGGCGGACATGAAAGGCAGCCTGGCGTCGATGACCGTGGCGGCCGAACGTTTCGTCGCCGACTACCCGGATCACAAGGGCAAAGTTGCGTTCCTGATCACCAGCGACGAAGAAGGCCCGGCACACCACGGCACCAAGGCAGTGGTAGAGCGCCTGGCGGCGCGCAAGGAGCGCCTGGACTGGTGCATCGTCGGCGAACCGTCGAGCACCGCCCTGGTGGGTGACGTGGTCAAGAACGGCCGTCGTGGCTCCCTCGGCGCCAAGCTGACAGTGCGCGGCGTCCAGGGTCACGTGGCCTATCCGCACCTGGCGAAGAACCCGATCCACCTCGCCGCCCCGGCGCTGGCCGAGCTGGCCGCCGAGCACTGGGACCACGGCAACGATTTCTTCCCGCCGACCAGTTTCCAGATTTCCAACCTCAATTCCGGCACCGGCGCGACCAACGTGATCCCGGGTGATCTGGTGGCGGTGTTCAACTTCCGTTTCTCCACCGAATCGACCGTCGAAGGCCTGCAGAAACGCGTTGCCGACATCCTCGACAAGCATGGGCTGGACTGGCACATCGACTGGGCGCTGTCGGGTCTGCCGTTCCTCACCGAACCCGGCGCGCTGCTGGACGCGGTGTCGTCGAGCATCAAGGACATCACTGGCCGTGAAACCAAGGCTTCCACCAGCGGTGGCACTTCCGACGGGCGTTTTATCGCGACCATGGGTACGCAAGTGGTTGAGTTGGGGCCGGTCAACGCGACCATCCACCAGGTCAATGAACGCGTTTTGGCGGCCGACCTCGATGTGCTGACCGAAATCTATTACCAGACCCTGATCAAGTTGCTCGCCTGATGCTTGCTTGCCCCATCTGCAGTGAACCGCTGAACGCGGTGGACAATGGCGTGGCCTGCCCCGCCGGGCATCGTTTCGATCGTGCGCGTCAGGGTTACCTGAACCTGTTGCCGGTGCAGCACAAGAACAGCCGCGACCCTGGGGATAACCAGGCCATGGTCGAAGCGCGCCGCGACTTCCTGAACGCCGGGCATTACGCGCCGGTGGCCAGGCGCCTGGCGGAGTTGGCTGCGGGCTATGCACCGCAGCGCTGGCTCGACATCGGCTGTGGCGAGGGTTATTACACCGCGCAAATCGCCGAGGCCTTGCCGGGTGCCGATGGCTACGCCCTGGATATTTCCCGGGAGGCCGTCAAACGCGCCTGCAAACGCAATCCGAAACTGACCTGGTTGATCGCCAGCATGGCGCGAGTGCCATTGGCTTCCGGTAGCTGCCAGTTCCTGGCCAGCGTGTTCAGCCCGCTGGATTGGGAAGAAGCCAAACGCTTGCTCAGCCCCGGCGGCGGCCTGATGAAAGTCGGCCCGACCAGCGGCCACCTGATGGAATTGCGCGAGCGGCTGTACGACGAAGTCCGCGAGTACATTGACGACAAGCATCTGGACCTGGTGCCGCAAGGCATGGCGCTGGCACACAGTGAGACGCTGACGTTCAAACTGACCCTGGACAAGCCGCAGGACCGCGCCAACCTGCTGGCGATGACGCCTCACGGCTGGCGTGCCAGTGCCGAGCGTCGCGCGGCGGTCATCGAACAGGCCGAGCCGTTCGAGACCACCGTATCGATGCGCTACGATTATTTCGTTCTTCAATAACTTTTGGTTCCGGGCGAGTGCCCGGGGCCGGCTAAATCCGCGAATGGATTTTTCAGACCCGCAGTGAGGACATCCATGCGCCAACCCGATATAGAGATTTACCTGAAAGACGCCGACGTCGATCACAAAGCCATTTCGGCCTGGCTCGCAGCGGCATTGGGCCCGTGCACCGACTGGGTCCAGAAAGGCCAGACCTACAAGTGCAAGGCCGGCAACGTGCCGGTGACCTGGCTGCCGAAAGCCGTTGGCAAGTGGAACAGCCTGTACCTGGAAAGCGACCAGACCCCATGGGACGACGACATCGCCTGCGCCCGCGC
>NZ_RCNW01000413.1:0-28850 GCF_004307605.1 Pseudomonas sp. Sample_24 | reverse complement strand
GGCGCTTTATAGTGGCCGACCTCCGTTTCATCAAGTAGCCGAGCCCCATGTCCGAGCCACGCAAGATCCTCGTCACCAGCGCCCTGCCCTATGCCAATGGTTCGATCCACCTTGGCCATATGCTGGAATACATCCAGACCGATATGTGGGTACGCTTCCAGAAGCACCGCGGCAACCAATGCATTTATGTCTGCGCTGACGACGCCCACGGTTCGGCGATCATGCTGCGCGCAGAAAAAGAAGGCATCACCCCGGAACAACTGATCGCCAATGTCCAGGCTGAACACAGCGCCGACTTTGCCGACTTCCTGGTGGACTTCGACAACTTCCACTCCACTCACGCCGAAGAAAACCGTGAGCTGTCGAGCCAGATCTACCTCAAGCTGCGCGACGCCGGGCACATTGCCCAACGCTCGATCACGCAGTACTTCGACCCGGAAAAGAAAATGTTCCTGGCCGATCGCTTCATCAAGGGCACCTGCCCGAAATGCGGCACCGAAGACCAGTACGGCGACAACTGCGAAAAATGCGGCGCCACCTACGCGCCGACCGACCTGAAGGATCCGAAGTCGGCGATCTCTGGCGCCACGCCGGTGCTCAAGGACTCCCAGCACTTCTTCTTCAAGCTGCCGGACTTCCAGGAAATGCTGCAAGCCTGGACCCGCAGCGGCACCCTGCAAGACGCCGTGGCGAACAAGATTGCCGAATGGCTGGATGCCGGCCTGCAGCAGTGGGACATTTCCCGCGATGCGCCGTACTTCGGTTTCGAGATTCCGGGCGAACCGGGCAAGTATTTCTACGTGTGGCTGGATGCGCCGATCGGTTACATGGCCAGCTTCAAGAACCTCTGCAACCGCACGCCGGAGCTGGACTTCGACGCGTTCTGGGGCAAGGACTCGACTGCCGAGCTGTACCACTTCATCGGCAAGGACATCGTCAATTTCCATGCGCTGTTCTGGCCAGCCATGCTCGAAGGCGCCGGCTACCGCAAGCCGACCGGCATCAACGTGCACGGCTACCTGACCGTCAACGGCCAGAAAATGTCCAAGTCCCGCGGCACCTTCATCAAGGCCCGGACCTACCTGGATCACCTGTCGCCGGAATACCTGCGCTACTACTACGCGGCCAAACTGGGCCGTGGCGTCGACGACCTCGACCTGAACCTCGAAGACTTCGTGCAGAAGGTCAACTCCGACCTGGTCGGCAAAGTCGTCAACATCGCCAGCCGTTGCGCCGGTTTTATCCACAAGGGCAATGCCGGCCTGATGGTCGACACCAACGCTGCGCCAGAGTTGACCGAAGCCTTCCTGGCCGCCGCGCCAAGCATCGCCGACGCCTATGAAGCCCGCGATTTCGCCCGCGCCATGCGCGAGATCATGGGCCTGGCCGATCGTGCCAACGCCTGGATTGCCGACAAGGCACCGTGGTCGCTGAACAAACAGGAAGGCAAACAGGATGAAGTCCAGGCGATCTGCGCCACCGGCGTCAATCTGTTCCGCCAACTGGTGATCTTCCTCAAGCCTGTGCTGCCGTTGCTGGCCGCCGATGCCGAGGCGTTCCTCAACGTCGCACCGCTGACCTGGAACGACCACGCAACCTTGCTCGCCAACCATCAGTTGAACGAGTTCAAGCCGTTGATGACCCGGATCGACCCGGTGAAAGTGCAAGCCATGACCGACGCTTCGAAAGAAGACCTGACCGCCAGCCAGACCGACACCGGCGAAGCCGCACCTGCCGGCAACGGCGAACTGGCCAAAGACCCGCTGTCGCCGGAAATCGACTTCGACACCTTCGCCGCAGTCGATCTGCGCGTGGCGCTGATCGTCAAGGCCGAACACGTGGAAGGCGCCGACAAGCTGTTGCGCCTGACCCTTGATATCGGTGACGAGCAACGCAACGTGTTCTCCGGGATCAAGAGTGCCTACCCGGATCCGTCCAAGCTCGATGGTCGCCTGACCATGATGATCGCCAACCTCAAGCCACGGAAAATGAAGTTCGGCATCTCCGAAGGCATGGTGATGGCGGCCGGCCCTGGCGGTGAAGAAATCTACCTGCTCAGCCCGGACAGTGGCGCCAAGCCAGGTCAGCGCATCAAGTAGATTTTGCGCTGAATCGATCCCACAGTCGTGCCTGGCGCGGCTGTGGGATTTTCATGTCTGGCCCATACTATCCATCAGGTGTGGCTTCACCTACAGGGTTATCCGGCAGCGGATATGGACAATCATGACCGATACGCTTTTGACGCTCTTCAGTGCAGCCTTGATCAACAACCTCGTGTTGCACTGGCCGCTGGGCGTCGATCCGCTGTTGGGCAGCAAGCGCCGGCAGGTCCATGCGCTCGGCATCGCGACGACATGCCTGATGTTGATGGCAGGCGTAGTCGGCTATGCACTGTACCGCTGGCTACTGGTGCCACTGGATCTGGCAACCCTGCGCCTGTTCGTCTTTCTGCCACTGAGCGTCCTGCTGATCGACCCCCTGCTCAAACTGCTTGCGCGGTTGTTGCCCAAGCTTTCGTTCGAAGGCCTGTGGTTGCTACTGGCAGGCAATGCCGGCGTCCTGGGAGTGACACTGTTCAATGTTCAGGACGACAACGGTCTTTTCCATGCCACGGCATTGAGCCTGGGATGCGGTCTGGGTTTCTGGCTGGTGCTGAGTCTTTTCAACGATTTGCGCCAGCGCACACTCGATAACGATGTTCCACTGCCCTTTCGCGGCTTGCCGATCGACCTGATCGGTGCCGGCTTGATAGCAGTGGCTTTTCTCGGATTCAGCGGACTGATCAAAACATGAGTCTGATTCAACGCATCGACGCCCTCCTGCCGCAAACTCAATGCGGCAAGTGCGGCCACCCAGGATGCAAACCTTACGCCGAGGGCATCGCCGCCGGCGAGCCGATCAACAAGTGCCCCCCGGGTGGCAGCGAAACCATCAATGCCCTGGCCCAACTGCTGAACGTGCCGGTATTGGAACTGGACGTCAGCCGAGGTTCAGCCCCGGCGCAGATCGCCTACATTCGCGAAGCCGAATGCATTGGCTGCACCAAGTGCATCCAGGCCTGCCCCGTCGATGCCATCGTCGGCGCGGCAAAACTGATGCACACGGTGATCATCGACGAATGCACCGGTTGCGATCTCTGCGTGGCGCCATGCCCGGTCGATTGCATCGAGATGCGTCCGCTGCCGATGGAGACCGTTGTGCCGATTGTCGGCGGTCTGGCATTCAGTCTTGACGATCAACGAGCCCGTGCCGAGAAGCGCAGTCATGCACGACGCCGGTTCGAACAGCGCAACGCCCGTTTGCAACGCGAAGAACAACAGAAGGCAGCCGAGCGCCAGGCTCGCTTGCAGCGAACGCCGCAGCCCGTTGAAGCCGCACTCGATCCAGTGCAAGCCGCCCTTGAACGCGTCCGCGCGCAAAAAACGGCGAATGCCGATGCGGCGCTGAAAAAAGCCAAGATCGACGTCGCGATGAGCCGGGCACAATTGCACAAGTCGCTGAAGGCTTTCGGCCATCCGCCCACCTTTGAACAGCAGTCGCAACTCGTCGTCCTGCAGCAGCAGTTCGAAGCAGCCGAACGTACGTTGACGCAACTGGAAAATGTCGCGCCGTCGGTCCCAGTGCCGCGTCCGGCAGCGGCGACAAACGATGCCGAGTTGAAACGGGCAAAAATCCAGCTGGCCATGCGCCGCGCCGAACTTAAAAAAGCCCAGACCAGCGAAGCCTCCGCCGAACAGATCGAAGCCCTGCAGCGTGCCCTCAACGAGGCCGAACGCCAGGTGGAAGCCTATGCCGTCTTTTGAGTCAGTTGACGATCGCTTGCAGCAGGCCATGAAACTGGTGCTGCTGGCCACCCTGCCCGGAGCACTGATGATGTTCTGGCTGTACGGTTGGGGCGTGTTGATCAATCTGATGTTGGCCGGCATCGCTGCATTGTCGGTCGAAGCGGCCATGTTGCACCTGCGCAAGCGACCACTCGGGGCCAGCTTGAGCGACGGCAGCGCGTTGGTCAGCGCAACCCTGTTGGCGTTGGCCCTGCCACCCTATTGTCCGTGGTGGCTGACCGTCAGTGCCGCCGCGTTCGCGATGGTATTGGGCAAGCACTTGTATGGCGGTGTCGGATCGAACCCGTTCAATCCGGCGATGCTGGGTGTTGCTCTGGTGCTGGTGACATTCCCGCAACAGATGACCCATTGGCCGTCATCCCACGGCATGGACCTGTCGAGTGCTTTACAACAGGTGTTTGGCTTTGGACAGGCACCGGATGCGTGGGTCCGGGCCACGGCACTGGACAGTCTGCGGATCAACAAAAGCCTGACAATGGACGAACTGTTTTCGGCGAACCCGGCGTTTGGTCACTTCGGCGGCCGCGGTGTGGAGTGGGTGAACCTGGCATTCCTCGCCGGCGGCGCATTTTTGCTGCAACGTAAAGTGTTCAGTTGGCATGCGCCGGTCGGCATGCTGGCAAGTCTGTTCGTTATCAGTCTGTTGTGCTGGAACGGCTCGGGCTCTGACTCCCACGGTTCACCGCTGTTTCACCTGCTCACCGGTGCAACCATGTTGGGGGCATTCTTCATCGTTACGGAACCGGTATCTGGCGCCAAAAGCCCCATAGCCCGCCTGTTGTTTGGCGCCGGGGTCGGGCTGTTGACGTACCTGATTCGTACCTGGGGCGGCTACCCGGATGGCGTCGCCTTCGCCGTGCTTTTGATGAACCTCTGCGTTCCGGCGCTGGAGAGGTTTGCAGTCGCTCGTCAGGAGCAGAGCGCATCATGAATCGTGCGTCGAGCGTTGCGATCCTGGTTTTACTGGGCGCATTTGGCATAGGCCTGAGTTATCTCGCGCAGCTCAACAGTGCGCCGCGCATCGCCGCCGAGCAGCGCTTGATCGACAGTCGCAACCTGCTGGATCTGCTACCACCTGTCAGCTACGACAATCAGCCGCTGGAACAGCCGCTCACACTCCAGGACACCGCGTTGGGCAACAGTACCCTTATGGCCGGGTACCGAGCGACCAAGGCCGGTCAACCGTACGCTGTGTTGCTGCGCAGCCAGACCCTGGGTTACGCGGGCGCTATCGACCTGCTGATTGCCATCGACGCCAACGCAAGGCTGATCGGCGTCAAAACACTCAAACAAGCGGAAACCCCGGGGCTCGGCGCACGAATCGCCGACTGGCCCAACGCCTGGCTCCAATCGTTTACCGGCAAGTCTCGTTTTGATCCTGACGACAAGGGCTGGGCCTTGAAAAAGGATCTCGGGCAGTTCGATCAATTGGCGGGGGCGACCATTACCTCACGAGCAGTGATCAACGCCACCCACGACGCGCTGCGTTATTTTGATGAGCATCGGCAACAACTGCTCGGGAGCGCCGGCCATGAGTAAAACATCGTTGCTGCCGTGCTCATTGATGCTCGCACCACTCATTGGCGTTACCGGCTCACTGGCGAGCGCATTGGGCCTGTGGTTGATGTTCGTTGTCGTGATCAGCGCGTTTGGCCTTGGCATGAACATCTTGCGACCACGCTTGCTCCCGGCAACGCATTTGTGGGCAAGCGTGCTGCTTTCGGCCACGCTCACCAGTTGCGCGGAACTCGGCGCACAAGTCTGGTCGTTGCAATGGCATCATCAAATAGGGATCTATGCGGCGCTGCTTGCTTTGCAATGTGTCGTGCTGGAACACAACGGATTCTTTCAGAGCACCTGGCGAGACCGCCTGCGCCTGTATGGGCTGTTCGGCGCCCTGATGGTCAGCCTCGGACTGCTGCGCGAATTCATTGGTTACGGGACACTGGGTCATCACTTGTCGTGGTTGGTCGCTGCAACGCACGCGCAATGGCAAGGCTGGGGACTGACCACCGACGGTGGCTTACGCCTGGCTACGCTGGCTCCAGGCGGTTTTATTCTCCTGGGTCTGCTGATCGCCGCATGGCAAGCCTGGCATCGCCCGACACCTTCACACTGACGCCCTCGAGGACACGCACTGCCCATGAATGCTGCAAAACGTCTGGAAATATTCCGCAGGCTGCATGAAGACAACCCGGAACCAAAGACCGAACTGGCCTACTCCTCACCGTTCGAATTGCTGATCGCCGTTATTCTTTCGGCGCAATCGACCGACGTTGGAGTCAACAAGGCCACGGCAAAACTGTTTCCGGTCGCCAACACCCCTGCGGCTATTCATGCGTTGGGCGTTGAAGGACTGTCCGAATACATCAAGACTATCGGCCTGTTCAACAGCAAGGCAAAAAACGTCATCGAGACATGTCGGTTGCTGGTCGAGCGCCATGCAGGTGAAGTGCCGCAGACCCGAGAGGAACTGGAAGCCCTGCCCGGGGTTGGCCGCAAGACTGCCAACGTCGTGCTCAATACCGCATTCCGGCAGCTGACCATGGCGGTGGACACCCACATTTTCCGGGTCAGCAACCGCACCGGCATTGCACCTGGCAAGAATGTCGTCGAGGTCGAGCACAAATTGATGAAGTTCGTGCCCAAACAGTACCTGCTCGACTCACATCACTGGTTGATCCTGCATGGGCGCTATGTATGCCTGGCCCGCAAGCCGCGTTGTGGCAGTTGCCGTATCGAAGACCTGTGTGAATACAAGCACAAGACCTCGGACGATTGAGGCTCTATTAGAATTACCGATTCATCGATTGAAAAAATCTTTTTTACCCGCCAGGAGATTGTCGATATAAGGAGCCCCAAAGGCCTTCTTAGCCTGGAGTAACTACATGAGCACTGGCAAAGAGCAATTGGACGTAGAAGACGACTTCATCCCCGTTGAGGCTGACGATGCCGAGCCGGTGGTGGAAGTAGCCAAAACCAACCTGAGCAAACGCCGCACCATCGACAATCTGCTGGAGGAGCGCCGACTGCAAAAGCAATTGGCCGATTACGATTTTGACTTATGACATCTAAAAGCCTCCCGAAACGGAGGCTTTTTGCTAAATGCTGAACCGTGACAAGTGCCCGCTTATCCGGTGTCGTCAACGCTGCGCAATCAGACAAGCCCATTGCGCTGAGCCAGTTCGATCAGGTCGACCAGAGAGCGCGCATTAAGCTTCAACAACAACCGCGTCTTGTAGGTACTGACGGTTTTGTTGCTGAGAAACATCCCATCGGCAATCTCCTTGTTGGTCTTGCCCCGAGCCAGCTGTTGTAGAACCATCATCTCCCGCCCCGACAGGCGATCCACCATATCGGCTTCGCTGGCGTTGCCCAAACTGGCACGCACGGTGTGCAATGCTTGATTGGGGAAGTAACTGTAACCGGACAGAACAGCCTTTATTGCACTGAGCAACTCCGTCAGGTCCTGTTGCTTGCAAACATATCCGGCAGCACCGGATTGCATGCATCGCATGGAGAAATGCCCAGGTGCCTGTGAAGTCAATATCAATACTTTCATCGGTAAGGCTGCCGAACTCAATCGTGCGATAACTTCCAGGCCATCGAGTTTTGGTATTCCAATATCCAGAATGACAATGTCCGGCATTTGTTCACGGGCAAGTTGTAATGCATCCACACCATTGTCTGTTTCAGCAACGACTTCGTAGCCATGACGTTCCATCAGCATACGTACCGCAAGACGAATGACGGGATGATCATCCACGATCAGCACTTTATTCATGGGCAAGTCCAATTTCGCTGTTCGAATTTTTAGAGCCCGCACAATAGCCTAGTCGTTTCCCCCATGGCATGCCGCGCCCCCCGGGCATCTACAGCGAAAGACATTCCCTACAAACATCGCGGATTAGTCTTACAAAAAACCCTCGAACTCCGCCTCTGGAAAACTGTATCCGCATTGTGCATGTGTTTTTTCAACGGTGGTTTTTTGTATCAATTCACAACAAACACAAACCTTTATCGACTCTATTTTTTTCCCGCCGAACACAATCTGCCCCTCCATCCCCCTCAACGCAACAGATACTTTTAGTGCCAAACACTGAAAAAGGAAAGATCGCACAGGAAGTGCCACTCACCCTTACAGAAAAATTCAAGAATTGAACAACCATTAAAACAATACAACCCACACCGAAACAAACAGGGTATATTTTTAAAAACCAGCAACGAACCTTTTTAAGGGACTACAGCCAATCAACCGCAATAAACCAACCACTGCAATACAACCCATAAAATTTCAATCCATTAGAGAATAGACAACCAATATGAGTACAACACATGAAAATTCCCAAAAAAAGAATCGCAAACCCCATTACCGTTATCGCCATATTCGCAACACTGTCTGAAACTTCAGCAGCAGTGATATTACCTTTACTGGATAACAGAGAAAGGGAGATCTATATTTGGTTCTTGATAAGCTTTCCCTTTTATTTGCTTCTTCTTTTCTTTGCGACACTCAACTTCAATTATCGATCGTTGTACGCGCCTTCGGACTATGAAAAGGGCGAGCATTTCATAGAAGCCCTTGGTGAAATGGATAACCGGGAAAATGAGGCAACAGATGTTCCGCCTGCATCTCGCTCTCCCAACGCACAATCCCCTCCCGACGACATCGACTCGCGGCAAACCGCAGGCGAACAACGTATTCGACTGTCTCAGCCAGCAAATAGCCTGCAGATCATCGATGCACGTCAACTCAACAAGACAATCGAATTCAGTGCCTTGTCCCAGGCCATAAAAAAGCCACGGGAAAAACACTGTCAGGCAGTTTTATTTATCGCGGATACAGAATCGGAAAAATGCCTCAAGGAAGGCGCACTCAACCTTTTAAAGCAGACAAGAAAACGCAGCAACGCTACTTTTTATGTTGTTTACAATTTATGTTCAAAGAGAGTGACAGTTCTTGAATCTTGCCACTGACGTACACCACACGACGGTGATGAAAGCGGAGGGAGGTACCCGACAACGTGATATTGAGATTTCAGATAAAAAACAGCATCTGCAAATTTGTGGCCTCCTCGATGAGGAGGCCACAAATTCATTTCCGACTCAAAGGTCTCAGAACAGCTTGCGACCCTTGTTGGCTGCAATGCGCATACGCAGGGCGTTAAGCTTGATGAAGCCTGCCGCGTCGGCCTGGTTGTAGGCGCCGCCATCTTCTTCAAAGGTAGCAATGTTGGCGTCGAACAGCGACTCATCGGACTTGCGGCCGGTGACGATGACATTGCCCTTGTACAGTTTCAGACGCACGACACCGTTCACGTGGGCCTGGGACGCATCGATCATCTGTTGCAGCATCAGACGCTCAGGGCTCCACCAGTAACCGGTGTAGATGAGGCTGGCGTACTTAGGCATCAACTCGTCTTTGAGGTGAGCCACTTCGCGGTCCAGGGTGATCGATTCGATCGCACGGTGAGCGCGCAGCATGATGGTGCCGCCAGGGGTTTCGTAGCAGCCACGGGACTTCATGCCCACGTAACGGTTCTCGACGATGTCGAGACGACCGATACCGTGTTCACCACCAATACGGTTCAACGTCGCCAGAACGGTGGCCGGAGTCATTTCGACGCCGTCCAGCGCAACGATGTCGCCGTTGCGGTAGGTCAGTTCCAGGTACTGCGGCTTGTCAGGAGCCTTTTCCGGGGAAACGGTCCAGCGCCACATGTCTTCTTCGTGTTCGGTCCAGGTGTCTTCCAGCACGCCGCCTTCATAAGAGATGTGCAGGAGGTTGGCATCCATCGAGTACGGCGATTTCTTCTTGCCGTGACGCTCGATCGGGATCGCGTGTTTTTCCGCGTAGTCCATCAGCTTCTCGCGGGACAGCAGGTCCCACTCGCGCCACGGAGCAATCACTTTTACGCCTGGCTTCAAAGCATAGGCGCCCAGTTCGAAACGAACCTGGTCGTTGCCTTTACCGGTGGCGCCGTGGGAAATGGCGTCAGCGCCGGTTTCGTTGGCGATTTCAATCAGTCGCTTGGCGATCAGCGGACGCGCGATGGAAGTACCCAGCAGGTACTCGCCTTCGTAAACGGTGTTGGCGCGGAACATCGGGAACACGAAATCGCGCACGAACTCTTCGCGCAGGTCGTCGATGTAGATTTCTTTGACGCCCATGGCCTGAGCCTTGGCGCGTGCAGGTTCAACCTCTTCGCCCTGACCCAGGTCAGCGGTGAAGGTCACCACTTCACAGTTATAAGTATCCTGCAGCCACTTGAGGATCACCGAAGTGTCCAGGCCGCCGGAATACGCCAGAACGACCTTGTTTACGTCCGCCATGCCATCACTCCACGGGGTTCTACGGAAAGCCGAGAAGTCTACCGCTCATGCAGGATAATTTACAGTGGCGCGACAGCTTATGACGACGAAGCGACAGATTATGTCGAGAGCGCGACGATGACCGTAGAGTCAGGAAGTCGTTGAAGTGGCCGGTTTCACGGCTTGAGGTGCCACCTGCTCGGGTGGTGCTCCCCGTTCCAGACGTATGGTCACACGACGATTTCTCGAACGATTGGCGTTGTTGATATTGGGCGCCAACGGATAGGCTTCGCCGTGAAAGCGCAGGGTGATCTGCGATTCCTGGATCCCGTTGGCCTTGAAGAACTCCATCACAGCCAAGGCTCGACGTCGTGACAGGTCGCGATTGGTCAGGCGGTTACCGCTGTTGTCGGAATGGCCGTCAAGTTCGATATGGTTAACCGTCGGATCAGCCTTCATGTACTCCAGCATCACCCGGAGCTTGGCTTTCGCTGCCGCATCCAGATCGATACCGCCACCGGGGAAACCCACTTCGGATTGTTTGACCTGATCGAAATTCTGCGGCAACAATTTGGCCACACAGCTTTGGTAATCGGCGAATGCCTTGTTGAACCTGACCGGCAACAAGCGTACTTCCGATACCCGACCATCCGCCGAAGAATGCCGTACCACAGGGCTGCGACCGTCAATCAGGCCGCTGATCAGCCGTCCGGCCTGCGCTTGTGAACTGTTGAACAGCACGTTGCCGCTGCCGATTCGAACGGAGCCGAGATTGATGTCACCGCGCCCCGGTTGCCACGGCGCAGCCGCCGCCAACAGTGTGGCCGAGCCTCCACCCAGCATCGCGTTATAGGCATTCAGACGAAACGTCGCCTGCTCGCCAGCGCGTCGCACGAATTGCCCTGAGCCGAAATCGGTGATCGGCTGGGTCAAGCGGCACTCGAACTTGTCACCTTCGACCGTCCACTCAATACTCTCCAGACGAGTCTGGAAAGTGAGCGCCATCGCGGGAAGGCTGGCAAACACACTGAGCAAGGCTAAATAACGCTGGCGCACGGGAGGCTCCACTGGCTTCTACAACAAAAAGACCGACACACAGATGTTTACGGCATACCTGTTGGATATCGGAAGCTTCCTGCAAAACTTGATAGCGAGTGCCTGCAAGTGTCTTTTCCGGTAGCATTCCCCTCAGTTTGACCCGCCTGGAATCCCCTCATGTCCGACCGCCTGACCCTGCTGCGTCCCGACGACTGGCACATTCATCTTCGCGATGGTGCCGTGTTGACCAATACCGTTGCGGATGTCGCGCGCACCTTTGGTCGCGCCATCATCATGCCCAACCTGGTCCCTCCGGTCCGCAATGCGGCTGAAGCCGACGGCTATCGTCAGCGGATTCTCGCTGCCCGCCCGGCCGGCAGCCCGTTCGAACCGCTGATGGTTCTGTACCTCACCGATCGCACCCAGCCTGAAGAAATTCGCGAGGCCAAGGCCAGCGGTTTCGTTCACGCCGCCAAGTTGTACCCGGCCGGCGCGACCACCAACTCGGACTCTGGCGTCACCAGTATCGACAAGATTTTCCCGGCACTGGAGGCCATGGCCGAAGTCGGAATGCCTTTGTTGATCCACGGTGAGGTCACCCGCGGCGATGTCGATGTCTTCGACCGCGAAAAAATCTTCATCGATGAGCACATGCGCCGTGTAGTCGAGCGTTTCCCGACGCTCAAAGTGGTGTTCGAACACATCACCACCGCTGACGCCGTGCAGTTCGTCAACTCGGCCTCGGCCAACGTTGGCGCGACCATCACCGCGCATCACCTGCTGTACAACCGCAACCACATGCTGGTGGGCGGGATCCGGCCGCACTTCTATTGCTTGCCGATCCTCAAGCGCAACACCCATCAGGAAGCCCTGCTCGACGCCGCCACCAGTGGCAGCGAGAAATTCTTCCTCGGTACCGACTCGGCGCCCCACGCCCAGCATGCCAAGGAAGCCGCCTGCGGTTGCGCCGGTTGCTACACCGCTTATGCAGCGATCGAGATGTACGCCGAAGCGTTCGAACAGCGCAATGCACTGGACAAGCTCGAAGCCTTCGCCAGCCTCAACGGCCCGCGTTTCTATGGCCTGCCGGCAAACACCGATCGCATCACCCTGGTCCGTGAAGAATGGACTGCCCCAACCAGCCTGCCGTTTGGCGAGCTGACCGTTATCCCGCTGCGCGCCGGTGAAAAACTGCGCTGGCGCCTGCTGGAGGAACACGCGTGAGTGAAGACCATTTCGACGACGAACAGGAAGGCCAAGGCGGTGGCGGTGGTTCCCGTCACCCGATGGCCGCACGGTTTCGTGGCTATCTGCCAGTTGTCGTCGACGTAGAAACCGGTGGTTTCAACTCGGCCACCGACGCCCTGCTGGAAATCGCCGCAACCACCATTGCCATGGATGAAAAGGGTTTTGTCTACCCGGATCACACCTACTTCTTCCGGGTCGAGCCTTTCGAAGGCGCGAACGTCGAAGCGGCAGCGCTGGAGTTCACCGGGATCAAGCTCGATCACCCTCTGCGCATGGCCGTGAGTGAAGAAACTGCCCTGAACGATATCTTCCGCGGCGTGCGCAAGGCGCTCAAGGCCAATGGCTGCAAGCGGGCGATTCTGGTCGGCCACAACAGCAGCTTCGACCTGGGCTTCCTCAACGCTGCGGTCGCGCGCCTGGACATGAAACGCAACCCGTTTCATCCATTCTCCAGCTTCGACACCGCAACCCTCGCCGGTCTGGCCTACGGTCAAACTGTGCTGGCCAAGGCTTGTCAGGCGGCGGATATCGACTTCGATGGTCGCGAGGCTCACTCGGCTCGCTATGACACCGAGAAAACCGCCGAACTGTTCTGCGGCATCGTCAATCGCTGGAAACAAATGGGTGGCTGGGAAGATTTCGACGACTGATAGCTCGCCGCCCCCCCATAAAAAAACCGGCCTCTAAGGCCGGTTTTTTTTATCTGCTTTTTAAAGCTGGAGCCTGCGCCTTACAGTGCGGCAGCGTGCTCGGTCAGGTAAGCCGCAACGCCTTCTGGCGAAGCGTTCATGCCTTTGTCGCCTTTTTTCCAGTTGGCAGGGCAGACTTCGCCGTGCTCTTCGTGGAATTGCAGAGCGTCGACCAGACGCAGCAGCTCTTCCATGTTACGGCCCAGCGGCAGGTCGTTGATGATCTGCGAACGGACAACGCCTTTGTCGTCGATCAGGAAAGCGCCACGGAACGCTACGCCGTCAGCGGACTGAACGTCGTAGGCCTTCATGATTTCCTGCTTGATGTCGGCAGCCATGGTGTAACGGACTTCGCCGATACCGCCATTATTGACCGGAGTGTTGCGCCAGGCGTTGTGGGTGAAGTGCGAATCGATCGAAACCGCGACCACTTCAACGTTGCGTGCCTTGAACTCAGACATGCGGTTGTCCAGAGCGATCAGCTCCGACGGGCAAACGAAGGTGAAGTCCAGTGGGTAGAAGAACACCAGGCCGTATTTGCCTTTGATGGCCGACGACAGGGTGAAGCTGTCTACGATTTCGCCATTGCCGAGTACGGCCGGTACGGTGAAGTCAGGGGCTTGTTTGCCTACGAGTACGCTCATTGGATATCTCCTGGTGTAGAAACGTGAATAACAAGGTTTGCGCCAGCCTGCCACTCTCAGGCGACAGCCCTGTGACACAAATCCGTTGCGCAAAGACCGGCCATCATACACTGCGTGTTTGGCCTGTCCTCAACGGTTTTTCCTGCTGGCGTAAAATTGCAGGAGCAAAATCAGCGCCTGCGCAGTGAAGAAAAACCGTTCGTCAGCCCTGGAGAAATGTTGCCTCAAAGCACTTTGACAATCATTCTCGTTAACATTAAGATCCATCGCATTCGAGCATAAACAAGCGACGGTCTTCTCTTATGTATGTTTGCCTCTGCACTGGTGTCACCGACGGTAAAATCCGCGATGCGATCTATGAAGGATGCTGCAGCTACAAAGAAGTCCGTTTAGCCACAGGCGTTGCCAGTCAATGTGGCAAATGTGCCTGCCTGGCCAAGGAAGTGGTCCGTGAAACCCTGATGGAACTGCAAACCGCGCAAGCTGCGATTCCTTTTCCCGCAGAATTTACCGCCGCCTGAATATCCCATTTCAAAGAACCGGACTGATGTCCGGTTTTTTTATGCCTGAAAATCAACCAGTTAGATGCTAGACGCGGAACACAAACATTCTTATTCCGATTAATTTTCATATATTATTCAATAACTTAGGTTTGACACTCTTAGTTGTGCGGCTCAAACTCTGCCTTATAGACAGCTAATAAAGGGCAGGACCCCATCATGAAAGGCGACATTACAGTCATCCAGCATCTCAACAAGATCCTTGCCAATGAGCTGGTCGCGATCAACCAATACTTCCTGCATGCACGGATGTATGAGGATTGGGGTCTGAACAAACTCGGCAAACACGAGTATCACGAATCCATCGATGAGATGAAGCACGCGGACAAGCTGATCAAGCGCATCCTGTTCCTCGAGGGCCTGCCGAACGTGCAGGACCTGGGCAAGCTGCACATCGGCGAGCACACCAAGGAAATGCTTGAGTGCGACCTGCGTATCGAGAAAACCGGTCACGCCGATCTGAAAGCCGCCATCGCGCATTGCGAGAAAGTCGGCGACTTCGGTAGCCGTGAACTGCTTGAAGACATCCTTGAGTCCGAAGAAGAACATATCGACTGGCTGGAAACCCAACTGGGCCTGATCGACAAGATTGGTCTGGAGAACTATCTGCAATCGCAGATGGGCGAAGACGAGTAAGTTCGACGCGATTAATTGCGATGCAATAAAAAGCCCCGTTCTCTTTTGAAGAAGCGGGGCTTTTTTGTTCTTGCTCGTTGCAGGAGCTGAGCTTGCTCGCGATGATCGTTAACGATACCGCAACCCGTCAGGTAACCCGCGGTGGACTTGAATCCATCGCGAGCAAGCTTTGCTCCTACAAAGATACGAGATCAGGCTTCGCTTTTTGGAGCAGCAGCCTTGGCAGCTGCATCCTTGATCAGCGCCTGCAGCGAGCCGTCGGCGGACATCTCGGTCATGATGTCGCTACCGCCGACCAGCTCACCAGCAACCCACAGCTGCGGGAAGGTTGGCCAGTTGGCGTATTTTGGCAGGTTGGCGCGGATTTCCGGGTTCTGCAGGATGTCCACGTACGCAAACTTTTCGCCACATGCCATCACGGCCTGCGCGGCTTTAGCGGAGAAGCCGCACTGCGGGGCATTCGGCGAGCCTTTCATGTAAAGCAGAATGGTGTTGTTGGCAATCTGCTCTTTAATCGTTTCGATGATATCCATGGAGCACCTCGGCTGAACTTTCCGACTCATGGGTCGGCACGGTGGCGCATTGTAACGGAAAGCCGAGCGCCCTGCTCGGTCTCTCCGTCAGATACGATCAGGCCGCTGCCACGGTCACCGGGACGCCATTGAGCGCCGCATTTCCGGACAATTCATCGAGCTGACATTCGTCAGTCAGGTCGTTGGCACTGGAGCCCGGCTGGCCACTGGCAATCGTCATTTGCACGCCTGGGCGCGCATGGCCCCAACCGTGCGGAAGACTGACCACGCCTTTCATCATATCCAGACTGCCGAGCACCTCCACTTCAATTACCCCGACCCGTGAACTGACCCGCACACGCTGCCCGTCACTCAAGCCCCGACTGGCCAAATCATCGGGGTGCATCAGCAACTGATGGCGCGGCTTGCCCTTCACCAGACGATGATAGTTGTGCATCCACGAGTTATTGCTGCGCACATGGCGACGGCCGATCATCAGCAACTCATCGGCTGCCGGGGCCTGGAGTGCGCAAAAGCGCGCCAGATCGGCAAGGATCGCGGCAGGTGCGGCCTGAATCCGTTGGTTGGCGGTTTTCAGACGCGACGCCAGGTTTGGCTTGAGCGCCCCCAGATCAACGCCATGGGGATGGTCGAACAATGTCGCCAAGGACAGTTTTTGCTCTGACGCATCGCCGTACAGGCCCATGCGCAGACCACGATCGATCATCTGCGCCGGAGCGATGGTGGGTTTGAGCTCCTTGCCGGTCTTCGCGGCGAATGCCTGGGCCAATCCGACGAAAATCTCCCAGTCATGCAGCGCACCTTCGGGTTTGGGCAGAATTGCACGATTGAACCGGCTGACATTGCGCACGGCGAACATGTTGAAGGTCGTGTCGTAGTGATCGTTTTCCAGCGCCGAGGTGGACGGCAGGATCAGGTCGGCGTATCGCGTGGTTTCATTGATGTACAAGTCGACACTGACCATGAACTCCAGTCCATCCAGCGCTTGCTCCAGTTGTCGGCCATTGGGCGTCGACAACACTGGATTGCCCGCCACGGTAATCAGCGCACGGACCTGCCCTTCGCCCTCGGTCAACATTTCTTCGGCCAGCGCTGATACCGGCAGCTCCCCGGCGTACTCCGGACGCCCGGACACCCGGCTCTGCCACAGATTGAAATGCCCACCCGAAGTAGAGGCCACCAGGTCGATCGCCGGCTCGGTGCACAAGGCGCCGCCAACACGATCGAGATTACCGGTCACCAGGTTGATCAACTGCACCAGCCAGTGGCAAAGCGTGCCGAACGCCTGGGTCGAGACGCCCATGCGACCGTAGCAAACCGCGCTTGGCGCAGCGGCAAAGTCCCGCGCCAGTTGGCGGATCTGCTCGGCTGGCACCGCGCAAAGCGGGCTCATGGCTTCGGCGGTGAATGTCGCGATTGCCTCGCGAACGTCATCCAGACCGTCAACAGGCAAGTGACTGTCGCGGACCAGTCCTTCAGCGAACAACGTATTGAGCAGGCCGAACAACAGCGCCGCGTCGCCGCCAGGACGCACGAACAGATGCTGGTCGGCGATCGCCGCCGTTTCACTGCGTCGAGGATCGACCACGACCACTTTGCCGCCTCTTGCTTGAATGGCTTTCAAGCGCTTTTCCACATCCGGCACGGTCATGATGCTGCCGTTGGAGGCCAGCGGATTACCCCCGAGGATCAGCATGAAGTCGGTGTGATCGATGTCTGGAATCGGCAGCAACAAACCGTGGCCGTACATCAAATGGCTGGTCAAATGATGGGGCAACTGGTCAACCGACGTTGCTGAAAACCGGTTACGGGTTTTCAGCAAGCCGAGAAAGTAATTGCTGTGGGTCATCAACCCATAATTGTGCACGCTGGGGTTGCCTTGATAGACCGCCACTGCGTTTTGCCCGTGACGTTCCTGGATTGCCGCCAGCCGCTCGGCGACAAGTTTGAAGGCGTCTTCCCACTCGATGGGCTGCCATTCGCTGCCCATCCGTCGCATCGGTTTATGCAGGCGATCAGGATCGTTCTGAATATCCTGCAGGGCGACAGCCTTGGGGCAAATATGCCCACGGCTGAACGTATCCAGAGGGTCACCCTTGATCGAGGTGATCTGCAGGTTGCCGGCGTCGGCCTCGGTGGTTTCGATGGTCAGGCCGCAGATGGCTTCACACAGGTGGCAGGCACGGTGATGGAGAGTCTTGGTCATGGCCAGTCTCTGTCTTGTTCTGAGCGGGCAATGTCGGCCGCGGAAACAAAACTATGGCGCCTGCCCCGCAACCGCGCCAGCGACGTTCATCTTGTGAATCGGTGACCATCAGGCCAGCCGATGGCCGTTGTCGATCAGCTCGACGGCAGCCTCGGTGGAGCCTGCGACTGGATTTCCTGGATGGTTTCGATCTGCTCGTGGGCGACATGCACCCCGGTCAGTTCGCCAATCAATCGCCAGTGATCGTCGAGCCCGGCACTGATGGTGGCCATGCGGTCGATCATCCGCCGACCAGCGTCGCGGGTAGTCTGATCGTTGCTGCGCAGCAGTTCGAAAGACATCGAAGTCATCGACGCGGTCAGGTGCGTCAGGGAGCGGGCTGTAAGGCCAAGCAATTCCATAAGTTGCTGTTCTTTCGATTCCATTGCGGTGGCTTCCTGCGTCGCTCGTGACTTATTTATAACCCAGCACTTTGCATTAGCAAATATTTCAGATCAGACGTACTGTTGCGAAATTCAGCGAATATCCAGGCGCAAACCGACCCACAATGCGTTATCCGCGCCCCGTTTGATTGCCAAGCCGCGCAGGCCCGGTGTACAAATGGCCCGCTGCTGTCAGGAAACAGGCTTCAAATGCGCGACTGCGGTCATCCCGTAGCCCCTCTGAAATCCCCTAAAAACCGTAGCCCTATTGGTAAGACGCGACATTTAATTATAAGATCGCGCCTTCCCCTATTTCGTCGCCCCGTGCGGCTTACGCCGCAGGTCTCGCCCGTTGTTCCGTCAAACAAGGCTTTGAGCATCTGCGGTTTGTAGCAAAAAGGTAGTCAATGATGAGCGCAAGGCACTTTCTCTCCCTGATGGATTGCACGCCCGAAGAGCTGGTCAGCGTGATCCGTCGAGGCGTTGAGCTCAAAGACCTGCGTAACCGCGGCGTACTGTTCGAGCCCCTGAAAAACCGCGTGCTCGGGATGATTTTCGAAAAGTCTTCGACCCGCACCCGCATTTCCTTCGAAGCCGGCATGATCCAGCTCGGTGGCCAGGCGATATTCCTGTCGCCCCGTGACACCCAACTGGGCCGCGGCGAACCGATCGGCGACTGCGCCATCGTCATGTCGAGCATGCTCGATGCGGTGATGATCCGCACCTTTGCCCACAGCAATCTGACCGAGTTCGCCGCCAACTCGCGCGTACCGGTGATCAACGGTCTGTCCGACGACCTGCATCCTTGTCAGTTGCTGGCCGACATGCAGACCTTCCTCGAACACCGCGGCTCGATCCAGGGCAAGACCGTGGCCTGGATCGGCGACGGCAACAATATGTGCAACAGCTATATAGAAGCGGCGATCCAGTTCGACTTCCAGTTGCGCGTTGCCTGCCCGGAAGGTTACGAGCCCAACCCCGAATTCGTGGCCAAGGCTGGGGACCGGGTGACCATCGTTCGCGATCCGCAAGACGCCGTACGCGGCGCCCACCTGGTGAGCACCGACGTCTGGACTTCGATGGGCCAGGAGGAAGAGACCGCCAAGCGCCTTCAGCTGTTCGCGCCCTACCAGGTCAACCGCGCACTGCTCGACCTGGCCGCGCCGGACGTGCTGTTCATGCATTGCCTGCCTGCGCACCGCGGCGAAGAAATCAGCGTCGACCTGCTCGACGACGCACGCTCGGTCGCCTGGGATCAAGCTGAAAACCGCTTGCATGCACAAAAGGCCCTGCTCGAGTTTCTCGTTGAACCGGCGTATCACCACGCATGAGCCAGCCATTACTGCTCAACCTGCGCAACCTCGCCTGCGGTTATCAAGACCAGCGTGTGGTGCAAAACCTCAACCTGCATTTGAACGCCGGTGACATCGGTTGCCTGCTCGGTTCTTCAGGCTGCGGCAAGACCACCACCCTGCGCGCCATAGCCGGTTTCGAGCCGGTGCACGAAGGTGACATCCAGCTGGCAGGCGAAACCATCTCCAGCGCCGGTTTCACCCTCTCGCCGGAGAAGCGCCGGATTGGCATGGTGTTCCAGGACTACGCATTGTTTCCGCACCTGAGTGTGGCCGACAACATCGCCTTCGGGATTCGCAAGCATCCGCAAAAGGATCGCGTCACCGAAGAGTTGCTGGAGCTGGTCAACCTCAAGGGCCTCGGCAAGCGCTTCCCCCACGAACTCTCCGGTGGTCAGCAGCAACGCGTTGCCCTGGCCCGCGCCCTGGCGCCCGAGCCGCAGTTGCTGTTGCTCGACGAACCGTTCTCCAATCTCGATGGCGAACTGCGCCGCAAGCTCAGCCACGAAGTGCGCGACATTCTCAAGGCCCGTGGCACCAGCGCGATTCTGGTGACCCACGATCAGGAAGAAGCCTTCGCGGTCAGCGATCATGTGGGTGTTTTCAAGGAAGGACGGCTGGAGCAGTGGGATACGCCCTACAACCTCTATCACGAACCGCTGACGCCCTACGTGGCCAGCTTCATCGGCCAGGGGTACTTCATTCGTGGCCAACTCAGCAGCCCGGAGTCGGTGCAAACCGAGCTGGGCGAGTTGCGCGGTAACCGGGCCTATACCTGGCCGGTAGGCGGCGCAGTGGACGTACTGCTGCGTCCGGACGATATCGTTTATGCACCAGACAGCGCATTGAAGGTACGAATCGTCGGCAAGTCTTTCCAGGGCGCATCAACGCTCTATCGCCTGCAATTGCCGACCGGTACCCAGCTGGAGTCGATCTTCCCGAGCCATGTCGATCAACAGATCGGTGCTGAGGTGGGCATTCGTGTCTCTGCCGAACACCTGGTGCTGTTCCAGGCGAGCGGGAGTATGGCGGCGCAGATTCCGACCGTTGAATCGGGTGTGCGGCGGTACAGCAGCGTTAGTTAATCAACACCTTCCCTGTAGGAGCGAGCCTGCTCGCGATGACGGTTTCACATTCAACAACAATGTTGGCTGATGTACCACTATCGCGAGCAGGCTCGCTCCTACAACGGATTTGCATTAGCCCAGCATCAGCGTGCCGCTGGCCACCAGCGTTGCATTCCCGCCTATCTTCACCCGATCCCCTTCCAGCCGGCAGAACAACTCCCCGCCCCGCGCCGAGCACTGGTAAGCCGTCAAACCCGACTTGCCCAGACGTTTCGACCAATACGGAATCAGGCTGCAATGGGTCGATCCGGTCACCGGGTCTTCGTTGATGCCAATCGCCGGCGCGAAGTAGCGCGAGACGAAATCATGTTTGCTGCCCCGGGCCGTGACGATGGCGCCCAGCCACGGCAGTTTTGCCAATGCGGCCATGTCCGGTTTGCAATCGAGCACGGCCTGCTCAGACTCCAGCACCACGAACAATTCATTCGAGCCGAGCACGTCTACTGCTTCCACGCCGAGCGCACGCTCGACATCAAGGGTCACGCCCACTTCCGACGGGATGATCGTCGGAAAATCCAGCCACAAACGTCCACCCTCGCGACTGACGCTCAGTGGGCCTGACTTGCAGGTGAAGTCCAGGCGCTCGACCGGTTCCTTGTAGATCTCGAACAAAACATGGGCACTGGCCAACGTCGCGTGCCCGCACAGCGGGACTTCGGTGGACGGGGTAAACCAGCGGATGTGCCAGCCCAGCCCTTCTCGTACGACGAAAGCCGTTTCGGCAAGGTTGTGTTCGGCGGCGATCTTCTGCATCAACTCATCGGCAAGCCAGGCGTCCAGCCGATAGACCATTGCCGGGTTGCCGCTAAATGGTTGATCGCTGAACGCGTCGACCTGATGAAACTCGAGTTGCATAACCATCTCCCTGTGTCAGGTCGCCGAGCATGAGGTCGCCGAGAAAAACGCACCAGTGACAGAACAGCGCGATTTTCACCATACAGCGACGTATCCAGCCCCTCAGGTGCGGCCGATGTCGGCGAACTTCGCCTGAGTATGTTCGGCCAGCACCGCCGGGGCCAATTCGACCTCCAGGCCACGCCGACCGGCACTGACGAAAATGCTCGCCAAGGGCTGGGCAGAATTGTCTATAAATGTGCGCAAGCGCTTCTTTTGCCCCAGCGGGCTGATCCCGCCCAGCAGATACCCCGTAGCGCGTTGCGCAGCTGCGGGGTCGGCCATTTCGACTTTTTTCACCCCGGCGGCGTGGGCCAGGTGTTTCAAATCCAGGCTGCCGCCAACTGGCACCACCGCCACCAGCAATTCACCCTTTTCACTGGCCGCCAGCAAAGTCTTGAACACTTGCGCCGGGTCCAGTCCAAGCTTCTCTGCAGCCTCCAATCCGTAAGACGCAGCTTTCGGATCATGTTCATAACTGTGCACCCGGTGTTCGGCGCGAACCTTTTTCAGCAAATCCAATGCGGGGGTCATGGCAGCTCCAGACTGGGAGACAGTAAAAAAATCTTGCGCGGAATTCTAGGACATTGATACGCAAAAGGCTCTATCCCGGTGCCGGTTGAACAGGCCACCAATCAGCACCTGTTGGGATCATTCACAGGATTAATAGTTTAATTATGACCAATGGTTCACTTTCGACCTTTGACAGCAGTGTTTCTTGTCTATATTTTTTCGTTTATGAAACTGTACGAAACGTCTTACCGCAGTGCCCAGCTGTAAACCGGGACAGGATGGGGATCCTGCCTTGGGGAAAAACGCGCTCTGACCATGATGGAATGAAAGCGCCAGACAAGAAAAAAAATGAGGTTTCAATGACTACCGCTTTACAACAACCGTCCCTCTCGAGCCAATGCATGGCCGAATTTTTAGGTACTGCGCTGCTGATCTTTTTTGGTACGGGTTGTGTTGCCGCGCTCAAGGTCGCGGGCGCCAGCTTCGGCTTGTGGGAAATCAGCATCATCTGGGGCGTCGGCGTGAGCATGGCCATCTACTTGACCGCCGGGGTTTCCGGCGCGCATCTCAATCCAGCCGTCAGCATTGCACTGAGCATTTTTGCCGATTTCGAAAAGCGCAAACTACCGTTCTATATCTTTGCCCAGATCGCTGGCGCCTTTTGCGGTGCCCTGTTGGTGTACACGCTGTACAGCAACCTTTTCTTCGATTTCGAACAAACTCACCACATGGTTCGCGGCACCCAAGCCAGCCTTGAACTGGCATCGGTGTTTTCCACGTTTCCCAATCCCAGCCTGACCACGGCGCAAGCGTTCCTGGTGGAAGTGATCATCACCGCCATCCTGATGGGCGTGATCATGTCGCTGACCGACGATAACAATGGCCTGCCCAATGGCCCGCTGGCGCCGATCCTGATTGGCTTGCTGATCGCGGTCATTGGCAGTTCGATGGGACCGCTGACCGGTTTCGCGATGAACCCTGCGCGCGACTTCGGCCCCAAGCTGATGACTTTCTTCACGGGGTGGGGCGATATTTCCTTCACCGGCGGTCGCGATATTCCGTATTTCCTGATTCCGATATTTGCACCGATCGTCGGTGCCTGCCTGGGTGCAGCCGCTTATCGCGGCTTGATCGCCCGCCATCTACCGAGCACCGAGCCCGCAATGAAGGAAGCAACACCGGCCATTGACGGCAAACCGAGAATTTCTTGATACCGTTGGCGCATGATCCTGCCGAACAGATCGCGCGCCAGAACTCGCTCCCATATTTCGTCCAAGGCAATCGACATGACCGACACTCAGAATAAGAACTACATCATTGCCCTCGATCAGGGTACGACCAGCTCCCGCGCGATCATTTTCGACCGCGACGCCAACGTGGTCTGCACCGCCCAGCGGGAGTTCGCACAGCACTACCCGCAAGCCGGCTGGGTCGAACATGACCCGATGGAGATCTTTGCCACGCAAAGCGCGGTGATGGTCGAGGCGCTGGCGCAAGCCGGCCTGCATCACGATCAGGTCGCGGCCATCGGTATCACCAACCAGCGTGAAACCACGGTGGTCTGGGACAAGAACACCGGGCGTCCGATCTACAACGCCATTGTCTGGCAGTGCCGACGCAGCACCGAAATCTGCCAGCAGCTCAAGCGCGATGGCCATGAGCAATACATCAGCGACACCACGGGCCTGGTCACCGACCCGTACTTTTCCGGCACCAAGCTCAAATGGATTCTCGACAACGTCGAAGGCAGCCGTGAGCGCGCGCGCAACGGTGAATTGCTGTTCGGAACCGTCGACAGCTGGCTGATCTGGAAATTTACCGGCGGCAAAGTGCATGTCACCGACTACACCAACGCCTCGCGCACCATGCTCTTCAACATCCACACCCTGGAGTGGGATACGAAGATGCTGGAGGTGCTGGATATCCCCCGGGAAATGCTGCCGCAAGTGAAGTCGTCATCGGAAATCTACGGCCAGACCAAAAGCGGCATCGCCATCGGCGGTATCGCCGGCGATCAGCAAGCGGCGTTGTTCGGCCAGATGTGTGTCGAGGCCGGTCAGGCCAAAAACACCTACGGCACCGGCTGCTTCCTGTTAATGAACACCGGCGACAAAGCCGTGAAATCCAACCACGGCATGCTCACCACCATCGCCTGCGGCCCGCGCGGCGAAGTGGCCTATGCGCTGGAAGGCGCGGTGTTCAACGGCGGCTCCACCGTGCAATGGCTGCGTGACGAGTTGAAGATCATCAACGACGCCCACGACACTGAATACTTCGCCAACAAGGTCAAGGACAGCAACGGCGTGTACCTGGTGCCGGCCTTTACCGGTCTTGGCGCTCCCTACTGGGACCCGTATGCCCGTGGCGCGCTGTTCGGCCTGACCCGCGGTGTACGCGTGGATCACATCATCCGTGCCGCACTGGAGTCGATCGCCTACCAGACCCGCGACGTGCTCGATGCCATGCAGCAGGATGCCGGCGAACGTCTCAAAGCCTTGCGCGTGGACGGTGGTGCGGTGGCGAACAATTTCCTCATGCAGTTCCAGGCCGACATTCTCGGTACTCAGGTCGAGCGCCCGCAAATGCGTGAAACCACGGCGCTGGGTGCCGCTTACCTGGCCGGCCTGGCGTGTGGCTTCTGGGGTAGCCTGGAAGAGTTGCGCGGCAAGGCTGTGATCGAGCGCAAGTTCGAACCGACCCTGGACGAAGCGGCGAAGGAAAAGCTTTACGCCGGCTGGAAAAAAGCGGTCAGCCGCACTCGCGATTGGGCCTCTGAAGACGAAGCTGAATAAGCCAACCAGCAGACTCGCATCTGTATGTAACTGGCAGGGAGCGGATTCCTGCGGCATCATGGGCAAATTTTGCACGGCAGCCCAAAGGACGCCCCATGAATCTGCCTCCCCGTCAGCAGCAAATCCTCGAACTGGTTCGCGAACGCGGCTACGTCAGTATCGAGGAAATGGCCACGCTGTTCGTTGTTACTCCGCAAACCATCCGCCGCGATATCAATCAACTCGCGGAAGCCAATTTGCTGCGTCGTTATCACGGCGGCGCGGCTTACGACTCCAGTGTCGAAAACACCGCTTACGCCATGCGTGCCGATCAGATGCGCGATGAAAAGCAGCGTATCGGCGAAGCCATTGCCGCACAGATCCCGGATCACGCGTCGCTGTTCATCAACATCGGCACGACGACCGAATCCATCGCCCGCGCCCTGCTCAATCACAACCATCTGAAGATCATCACCAACAACCTGCATGTGGCCTCGATGCTCAGTGCCAAGGACGACTTCGACGTGCTGCTGACCGGCGGCAACGTGCGGCGTGACGGTGGCGTGGTGGGTCAGGCCAGTGTCGATTTCATCAACCAGTTCAAGGTCGACTTCGCCCTGGTCGGGATCAGCGGCATCGATGAAGACGGCAGTTTGCTGGATTTCGATTATCAGGAAGTGCGGGTGTCCCAGGCGATCATCGCCAATGCCCGACAAGTGATCCTCGCCGCCGACTCCAGCAAATTCGGGCGCAACGCCATGATTCGCCTGGGGCCGATCAGCCTGGTCGATTGCCTGGTGACCGATCAGCAGCCTTCCCCGGCGCTGGCGCAGTTGTTGAGCCAGCACAAGGTTAGATTGGAAGTCGTTTAAGCACCCCCCTCCCCTGTGGCGAGGGAGCTTGCTCCCGTTGGGCTGCGAGGCAGCCCTTCCACCATTCAATCGAGTTCCCTCAGAATCATCGGATCAGCCGTCAATGCGACGGCTTCGCCGCCGAGCGGGAGCAAGCTCCCTCGCCACAAAAGCCCTCCGCTAACGCTTCAATGTTCGTAAATTTTCCTTTCACCGCCCTTCGATGAGTATTTTCAATCGAAGCTGACTGGCTGTGCGCATCTTTATGGGCTAGTATTTTCGCAAATGAACATTTATGTTCGTAATCAAATACAGAAAATCAAAAACACCCGAGGCCTTAGCCGATGCCCACTTCCACCTTGCCTACGCCCCCTCTTGCCGAGGTCTACGATATCGCCGTCATTGGTGGCGGGATCAATGGTGTAGGGATCGCAGCGGACGCCGCAGGCCGCGGTCTGTCAGTGTTCCTTTGCGAAAAGGATGACTTGGCCAGCCACACATCGTCAGCCAGCAGCAAGCTGATCCATGGCGGCCTGCGCTACCTCGAACATTACGAATTTCGTCTGGTGCGCGAAGCATTGGCCGAGCGAGAAGTGCTGCTGGCCAAGGCGCCGCACATCGTCAAGCAAATGCGCTTCGTGTTGCCGCACCGCCCTCATCTGCGTCCAGCCTGGATGATCCGCGCCGGGCTGTTTCTGTATGACAACCTCGGTAAACGCGAACAACTCCAGGGCTCGAAAAGCCTGAAGTTTGCTGCGGACAGCGCACTGAAAAGCGAAATCACCAAAGGCTTCGAGTATTCCGACTGCTGGGTCGACGATGCGCGTCTGGTGGTGCTCAATGCCATGGAAGCCCGGGAAAAAGGTGCCCACGTTCATACTCAGACCCGTTGCGTCAGCGCTCGTCGCACCAAGGGGCTGTGGCACCTGCACCTGGAACGCGCCGACGGCAGCCTGTTTTCGATTCGTGCCAAGGCACTGGTGAACGCGGCCGGCCCCTGGGTCGCCAAGTTCATTCGTGATGACCTGAAAATGGAATCGCCGTACGGCATCCGTCTGATCCAGGGCAGCCACCTGATCGTGCCGAAGCTGTACGAAGGCGAACATGCGCACATTCTGCAAAACGAAGACCAGCGCATCGTGTTCACCATTCCGTACCTGAACCACTTCACCCTGATCGGCACCACCGACCGCGAGTACACCGGCGACCCTGCCGCGGTTGCAATCACCGATGGCGAAACCGATTACCTGTTGAACGTGGTCAACGCCCACTTCAAAAAACAGATCAGCCGGGACGATATCCTGCACAGTTATTCCGGCGTGCGTCCGCTGTGCAACGACGAATCGGACAACCCGTCGGCGGTGACTCGTGATTACACCCTCGCCCTGTCGGGCTCCGGCGAAGAAGCCCCGTTGCTGTCGGTATTCGGCGGCAAGCTGACCACTTACCGCAAACTGGCCGAGTCGGCGTTGGCGCAATTGACACCGTACTTCTCGCACATCAAACCGAGCTGGACCGCCGATTCGCCCCTGCCAGGCGGCGAAGACATGACGACCCCGCAGGCGTTGAGCTCGAAAATTCGTGACCGGTTCGACTGGGTTCCGACCGAAATCTCGCGTCGCTGGGCCACCACCTACGGCAGCCGGACCTGGCGCATGCTCGAAGGGGTGCAGGACCTTGGCGATCTGGGCGAACACATCGGCGGGGGTCTCTATACCCGCGAAGTTGACTACCTGTGCAGCGAAGAATGGGCCACCACCGCCCATGACATTCTGTGGCGCCGCAGCAAGCTAGGCCTGTTCACCACGCCGGAGGAACAGGACAAGCTCAAGGACTACCTGAACAAGGTCGAGCAAAACCGCAGCAAGATCGAAGCGGCCTGATTGGTTTCCCGATCAAACGAAAGCCCCTGAATCTCACGATTCAGGGGCTTTTTTCGTAACGGCGCAATCATTCACGCAGATCAGATTCATGAATGGGTTGATCACGATGAGTAGCCCGTTGGTACTGCGCCGGCCAGATGGCCTTGCGTCCCCCGAGATCGTCGTCCGCATGCAGCGGCCAGTACGGGTCGCGCAACAACTCACGGGCCAGGAAAATGATATCCGCCTGACAGGTGCGCAGAATGTGTTCGGCCTGTGCCGGCTCGGTAATCATGCCGACAGTGCCGGTGGCGATTTCCGCTTCCTTGCGGACCTTTTCCGCGAAGCGCGTCTGATAACCAGGGCCGGTCGGAATTTCCGCGTTGACCGCCGTGCCACCCGACGAAACATCGATCAAATCGACCCCCAGGGTTTTCAGGCGTCGCGCCAGCTCGACGGTTTCATCCGGGTTCCAGCCATCCTCGACCCAGTCCGTGGCCGAGACCCGGACAAACAGCGGCAACTCTTGCGGCCACACCGCGCGCACGGCTTCGGTAACTTGCAACACCAGGCGAATGCGGTTTTCGAACGAGCCGCCCCATTGATCGCGCCGCTGATTACTCAGCGGTGAGAGGAATTGATGCAACAGATAACCATGGGCCGCATGCACTTCCACCACTTTGAAACCGGCGGCCAACGCGCGCTTGGCGGAATCGACGAAGGCCTGAATCACATCGGCGATTTCACCATCGTCAAGCTGTTTGGGTTGCGTGTGCTGAGGATCAAAAGCAATGGGCGACGGCCCGACCGGCAACCAGCCACCGTCTTCAGGTTTTACGCTGCCATGTTTGCCGAGCCAAGGGCGCCAGGTGCTGGCCTTGCGACCGGCATGGGCCAACTGGATACCCGCAACGCCACCCTGGGCGGCAATGAAGCGAGTGATGCGTTGCAGCGGCTCGATCTGCTCATCGTTCCACAGACCAAGGTCCTGCGCGGTAATCCGCCCGTCGGCCGTGACCGCCGTGGCTTCGGTAAACACCAGCCCGGCCCCGCCGATGGCACGGCTGCCGAGGTGGACCAGGTGCCAATCATTGGCCAGACCATCGACGCTCGAATACTGGCACATTGGCGACACCGCAATGCGGTTGAGCAGGGTCAATTGGCGAAGGGTATAGGGTTCAAGCAGCAGACTCATGGGGCACCTCTCGAATCAGTGGTCAGGCTCCAGGGTTCTGTTTGAAAGTCGACGAGTGACAGGAAAAAGGTACAACACCCGCCCCCGCGGGCAAAAGAATTCGACAAGACGTCACAAGGATAATCAAGCAGTGCTTAGAGCCTAGTCGACAT
>NZ_RCNW01000096.1:0-3528 GCF_004307605.1 Pseudomonas sp. Sample_24 | reverse complement strand
AAGCAGGATCGGCGCCCAGGCGCCGATGCTGTCATAGCCGGGTAGCACGCCGATCAGCGTGGTACATACGCCCATCAGCAACAGCGAGGCCACCAGGGTGGATTTGCGTCCGATGCGGTCGCCGAAGTGGCCAAACAGCGCCGAGCCCAGCGGTCGTGCCAGAAACGCGATGCCGAACGTCAGGAAAGCCGAGAGCATCTGCGCCGTCCCGGACGTCTGCGGAAAGAATACCGGGCCGATCACCAGTGCGGCAGCAGTGGCATAAACGTAGAAGTCGTAGAACTCGATGGCGGTGCCGATGAAGCTCGCGGTGGCCACGCGGGTGGCGGAGTTCGTCGGTTGCGCAGGCGCGTGGTCGTAGGTTGTGCTGGTCGTCATGCGGTTATCCCTGACAGTCATGTGCCCCAGTGGAGCGAATTATTATGGTTGAACACCCAGGGATGTGGGTTTGCAGCAGAGTGCGGGTAGCACAGCGTAGCGGGGGGCTTGGGTAAGCGCCTCGATTATAGGAAGGTGGCTAACGATTCAACAAGGGGGGGCAAGAATGCTCAGCCTGCCGTGGCCGCGACGGGCGCCGGGCCGGTATGCCAGATCAATACCCGAGTGACGCGGTTGTCTTCGGTCTCGAGGATTTCCAGGCGGTAACGACCGATTTTCAGGCATACCGCGCTCTCGGGAATGGTTTCCAGCGCCTCGGTCACCAGCCCGTTAAGGGTTTTCGGGCCATCGCATGGCAGGTGCCAGCCGAGGCTCTTGTTGAGGTCGCGTATCGATGCGGCGCCATCGATCACCAGGCGGCCGTCGGCCTGGGGGTGAATGTGCGGGTTGTCCAGGCTTTGCTGGCTTTCGAACTCGCCGACGATTTCTTCGAGAATGTCTTCCAGGGTCACGATGCCAAGCACCTCGCCGTACTCGTCGACGACCATGCCAAGCCGACGCTGCTGCTTGTGGAAATTCAGCAGTTGCAGTTGCAGCGGAGTGCTTTCCGGTACGAAGTACGGTTCGCGACTGGCCGCCATCAGCGCGTCCAGTGTCAGGCTGTTGTCGGCCAGCAGATGGCCGATTTGCCGAGTGTTGAGCACGGCTTCAACCTGATTGATGTCGCTGTGAAACACCGGCAGGCGCGTGCGGGTGTTGTTGCGCAGTTGTTCGATGATTTCTTCGATCGGGTCATCGAGGTTGATCCCGTCGACTTCGCTGCGCGGCACCAGAATGTCGTTGACCGTGATGTTGTCCAGCGCATGGATGCCGGGCAGCGGATGTGGCCGGTGGACGGCGGGTTCGCGGTCATCGTGTTGGGCGTGTGGTGCCTCGTCTTCGCTCTGTTGCACGACCTTGACCTTGCGGGCCAGTGGACGAATCAACAGTTTGGCGATGGCATCAAGCAGCCAGGCAGCGGGGTAAACCATTCTCAGCGGGACGCGCAGCAAGCTGTTGCCAAAGGCGAGGATGGCATCCGGATGGCGGGCGGCAACGGCACGGGGCAAATAGTCGGCAAGCACCAGCAGAATGGCGCCCGCACCGAGGCACGCGATCCATGGACCGTTCTGCGCCCAGGTGAAAATCGCCAGCAAGGTGCAAATGACCACGACCAGCGCGCGACACAGGGTATTGCAGAAGATCAGGCTGACGAGCGGGAAGCTCAGCCTGGCCGGTGGCTTGTCGCTCGAGCGCGAAGCGATGCGTTTGGCCAGCAGATATTGATGTGCGGCTTCAATGGCGGAAAACAGTCCCGACCATAAAACCAGCAGGGCCACTACAGCGAGCATTGGCCCTAAGGGCAAGTCGTCCATTAATGCCGCCCGTTAGATATGCAGGATGTATTCACGGACCAGCTTGCTGCCGAAATACGCCAGCATCAACAGGCAGAATCCGGCAAGGGTCCAGCGAATGGCCTTGTGTCCGCGCCAGCCGAGGCGATTGCGCCCCCAGAGCAGCACGCTGAAGACGATCCAGGCCAGGCAGGCCAGCAAGGTCTTGTGCACCAGGTGTTGGGCGAACAGGTTGTCGACGAACAGCCATCCGGAAATCAACGACATCGACAGCAGAGTCCAGCCGGCCCAGAGGAAGCCGAACAGCAGGCTTTCCATGGTCTGCAGCGGCGGGAAGTTCTTGATCAGCCCGGACGGATGCTTGTGCTTGAGCTGATGGTCTTGGACCAGCAGCAACAGCGACTGGAATACCGCGATGGTGAACATGCCGTAGGCGAGGATCGACAGCAGGATATGGGCAAGGATGCCCGGTTCTTCGTCGATGATCTGTACCGTGCCGGCGGGAGCGAACTGCGCCAGGAGCACGGTCAGCGCGCCGAGGGGAAACAGTAAGACCAGCAGGTTCTCCACGGGGATTCGCGAGCAGGCCAGCAAAGTCAGGGCGATGACTGCGGCGGCAATCAGGCTGGCGGCACTGAAGAAATCCAGGCCCAGGCCGATCGGCGTCAGCAGGTGGGTCACCAGGCTGGCGCCATGGGCCAGCACCGCGAGTACGCCGAGCGTGACCAGCAGGCGCTTGTTGGCCTTGGCGCAGTTGGCCAGGCGGGTGCCCTGATAGATAGTCGCAGCGGCGTATAAACAGGCGGCGGCGAGGGTGGTAAGCAAACTGGGTGACAAGGGGAGCATAAGTCCTGTTAGGCAAGCCCGAAAGGCGCTGAGTTTGGCATAGAACCCACGCGGCACGAAAGACCAGACAAGCTGACGGCGAGGTGTCCGCCGACCGCAGTCTTCGCTATAATCCGCGACCTGCCCACGCCGCAGGCTCGCCGAGCACAGTTTTAGTCCGGTCCGGGCCGCCATTATCCCGGTCTACACAGGGCCTGAAAGGATCGCGCAATGTTTGAAAACTTAACCGACCGTCTCTCGCAGACGCTGCGCCATGTCACCGGCAAGGCCAAGCTGACTGAAGACAACATCAAAGACACCCTGCGCGAAGTGCGCATGGCGCTGCTCGAAGCCGACGTCGCCCTGCCAGTGGTCAAGGACTTCGTCAATTCGGTCAAGGAGCGCGCTGTCGGCACCGAGGTGTCGCGCAGCCTGACGCCGGGCCAGGCCTTCGTGAAAATCGTCCAGGCCGAACTCGAAAGCCTGATGGGCGCAGCCAACGAAGATTTGAACCTCAGCGCCGTGCCGCCAGCGGTCATCCTGATGGCCGGTTTGCAGGGCGCGGGTAAAACCACCACCGCCGGCAAGCTCGCGCGCTTCCTGAAGGAGCGCAAGAAGAAGTCGGTCATGGTCGTGTCTGCGGACGTTTACCGTCCAGCGGCGATCAAACAGCTGGAAATGCTCGCCGGTGAAGTGGGCGTGACCTTCTTCCCGTCCGACCTTAGCCAGAAGCCGGTCGAGATCGCGCAAGCGGCTATTAAGGAAGCAAAGCTCAAATTCATCGACGTGGTCATCGTCGATACCGCCGGTCGCCTGCACATCGATGAAGAGATGATGGGCGAGATCAAGGCGTTGCATGCCGCGATCAACCCGGTTGAAACCCTGTTCGTGGTCGACGCCATGACCGGTCAGGACGCCGCCAACACGGCCA
>NZ_RCNW01000232.1:0-3531 GCF_004307605.1 Pseudomonas sp. Sample_24 | reverse complement strand
GCACCAAATACCGAAAACCCTGAATCGCAAGATTCAGGGTTTTTTTATGCCTGCGGTTTGATGAGGCTCAATCCCGGAGCATCGAAAGGCAAGGCGCCCCTCCCCTCCCGCGCCTATCAATTTTTTGTTCGCAATACCGCACTAGCTCTCACCATTCCAATGGAAGACCAGGTTACGAGCCGCACCGCTGCCGACATCCGCAACATCACGTCGCACCTCGCCGTTGCGTGTGGCGATGACGTTGTACTTCCCGGCTGGCAATTGCACATACACCAGTGGTCCGGCGTCGTGCAGTGTCAGTACGGTTTGCCCCTGGGCCTTCTCTATGACCACATCCACATCGGGAATGTATTTGTTCTCCGCCCCGATCGCGAAGGTCATGTGCAGGTTATAGCCAGTCGTTTGCTGGATAGCCTTTGCCTCATCCTCGCCAATCCCACCGGACAGATAGGTGATGCCATTTTGTTCCTGCCGCTGAACCTGAACGCCGGAGCTGTCGACGGGCTCAAGACTTGCGGCGGGCGCCATTGCAGGAAACAGCAGCATGCCGATGGCGGCGAGGGGCAACATGAATGAATGGAGGATTTTCATGATGACGACTCCCGGGCTCTGAAAAGCCCAATCGTTACCTGAATTTTGATTTCCCGCGCATTGGTGATGTTTTAGATCGATTGGTACTTGTGCTGACTACGAAACGTACTACGTGATTTGCTCAGCAGACTTGCTCTTCCGTCAGATCGATCCTGCTTGCGGCCCAGGCGATTCCTTCCGATATCTCAGCCGTGCCCTGCATCTTCGACCCAAGCTCTCTTGCCATCCTCTTTTGCCTGATCAATCAGCCGCAGAAGACCTCATGAACGACCTCAGAACCGATGACGCAAAAGACCCGCAACTCGCTTCGCTTGTCGGCAATCTTGGCGAACTGATACGCCAGGCGCGCCAGAAGGTGCTGCGGGCCGTCGACACCATTCAAGTGCAAACCTGTTGGCAGATTGGTCGGCATATTGTCGAATTCGAGCAGGAGGGTGCTCGGCGGGCAGGTTATGGCAAACAGTTACTTCCGACCCTAGCGAAAGTGCTGACAGCGCAGTTTGGGAAGGGCTTTGATGCCTCCAACCTTCGGTATATGCGCCTGTTTTATCAAGCCTTCCCAATTTGTGACGCACTGCGTCACGAATTGAGCTGGACTCATTACCGGCGACTATTGAGAGTCGACAGCGAAAGCGCCCGACTGTGGTACATGAACGAGTCCGCCACTCAAAACTGGTCAAGTCGAGCACTGGAACGCCAGATAAACACACTTTACTACGAGCGCCTGCTTGCAAGCCGCGATCGCGCCCCCGTGATGCTGGAGGCAGCCACCCATATTCAGCAAATGAAGGCCAGCCCTCGGGAGTTCATTCGTGACCCGGTGGTGCTGGAGTTTCTTGGCCTGCCCCATGCCGGCAAGCTTCAGGAAAGCGAAATCGAACAGGCACTGATAGAACAACTGTGTTGGAGCTGGGCAAAGGTTTCGCCTTCATCGCCCGCCAGCAACGCATCAGCACTGACAGCAAGGACTTCTTCATCGACCTGGTGTTCTACAACTACCTGCTCAAATGCTTTGTCATATTCGATATCAAGCGGGGCGAGCTCACACACCAGGATGTCGGCCAGATGGACATGTATGTACGCATGTACGACGACCTCAAACGTGGAGCAGAAGATGGTCCCACCGTCGGCATCATCTTATGTGCGCAGAAAGATGAATCGGTGGTTCGTTATTCGGTTCTGGAAGGTCACGAACAACTTTTTGCCAGCAAGTACCAGTTGATATTGCCGAGCGAGGAAGAACTGCGTGCAGAGCTTGATCGAGAGCGCGCTCGACTTGACGAGCGACTCCATCAGACACCGTGATGGCTCTCATGGATTGTTCATCCGCAGCTTGAAGACTATCGTTGGCATCTCCCCGCAAAGGTCCAGCGCCCATGAATTTGCAGGACATGCCCCCTCTGGCCCCCGTTCAAATCGAGCTGCCATTGGTAACTGACGCCGTTGCCGAGCCCTTCGAGCAACCCGCAGAAGACGGATTCATCATCGGCGGTTTCACCTGGCGGCACGCTGCCCCCGATAGCTCTCGCCCGGTGGTCATCATCAATGCGGCCACCTCGGTACGCTGCCGGCACTACTCGCGCTTCGCCGACTACCTGTTCGCCAATGGCCTGGATGTGATCACCTATGATTACCGCGGTATAGGTGAATCACGCCCGCCGTCACTAAAAGGGTTTCAGGCTTCATGGACTGACTGGGGTGCACTGGATTTCGAGGCGATGCTACGGCGCGCAAAGCGCGAGTTTCCGAATCAGCCCATCGATGTGGTGGGCCACAGCTTTGGAGGCTGTGCAGCAGGACTGGGGGCCTCCGGAAATGCGATCCGGCGCCTGGTGACGGTCGGTGCGCAGTTCGCCTACTGGCGCGACTATGCACCGGCCCATCGCTGGCGGATGTTTGGTAAATGGCATGTGCTGATGCCACTGCTGACGATGATCTTCGGTTACTTTCCCGGCAAACGCCTTGGCTGGCTGGAAGACACGCCTGCCGGTGTCGTCCGTGACTGGAGCTTCTCCACTGCACGTTACGAAAAACGCTTCAGCGGCAGCGTCATCCACGCAACCGCCGGTCGCCTGCCCTTTGCTGGCGTGACCGCGCAAACCCTCGCCATCAGCATCTGCGACGATCCCTACGGCACGATCCCGGCCATCGAGCGCCTGCTCGGTTACTTCACCGGCAGCACAAACACCCACTTGCGCATCGCCCCGCAAGACATCGGCGAAACAGAAGTTGGACATTTCGCCTTTTTTCGCAGCGCATACCAAGCCACACTATGGCCCATCGCATTGTCGTGGCTGCAAAACGGCGAGCTGCCCCCCGACACACCCGGGCGGACGGTGCCACGCAGCAATCCTACTTAACGCATACGGAACAACCTCCATGGCCTCCGCCAACAAGCAGCAAAAACGCGCCTCCCGCGCCAAGGCCAAGGCCAAGCAGAACCGCACCCAACGCGCTGCCGCGCCGGTCGAACTGGACCCGAACGATGACCGTATCGACTTCGAGTCGGTCGACCTGACTGAACTGTTCAAGAAAATGATCGACGCCGAGAAAGTCAGCCAGCAAGCCATGTGCGTGGCTTTCCTCGAAGACCCGTTGCTGGAACTGGTCTACGAACAGGAAGGCGAAGAAGGCGCGATGGACTTCATCCTGGCGGCGCTGATCGAGTATCGCCAATGGTCCACCGAAACCGACGAAGCCGGCGCCTTGGCGTGGATCGAATCGCCGGCCTTCCAGGCCGACTACGTGGCAGCCTCCGATGCTATCGCCGCGCAAACCCAACAGAAACCGAACTGAGCTCCCATGGCCTCCCTGAACAAGCAACAGAAACGCGCCAAGCGCGCAAAAGCCAAAGCCAAGCAAATCCGCATGGTCGGCAGAAAACCCGCGAACCTGGACGATGATCTCGGCCACCTCGCCGAGCCGATCCCGGAATACACC
>NZ_RCNW01000384.1:0-608 GCF_004307605.1 Pseudomonas sp. Sample_24 | reverse complement strand
GACAACCGTCTCAAGCGCTGGCGAGATCAGGAATATGCCTACGATGCGTGGGGCAACCTGATTGAGAAACGCAGCGGGATGGGCACGCTGCAGACGTTTGTTTATGACTGTGAGAATCGGCTGGTCCGGGCTGAGACGCTGGTCAACGGAAAGCTGGAGAGTACCGGTGCATATCGGTACGACAGCCTCGGACGGCGGGTTGCCAAGGTTTCAGAGTTCAAGGGTAAAACCGAGCAGAAGCATTTCCTGTGGCAAGGTCTGCGGATGTTGCGCGAGGAAAGTCCGGGGCGGAGCAGTCTGTACCTGTATGAGCCGGGCAGTTATGCCCCCTTGGCGCGGGTGGACCAGGCAGAAGGTGAAGCGCAGCAGCTTTACTACTTCCATACCGACCAGATTGGTACGCCGTTGGAGATGACTGACCGGGAAGGGCAGATCGTCTGGCAGGCGACGTACAAGGCTTGGGGAGCGGTTGAGAAGCTGACGGTCAATGAAGTCGAGCAGAACCTGCGGTTTCAGGGGCAGTATTTCGACGATGAGACGGGGCTGCACTACAACACGTTTCGGTATTACGATCCGGAGGTGGGGCGGTTTGTTACGCAGGATCCGAT
>NZ_RCNW01000454.1:0-3533 GCF_004307605.1 Pseudomonas sp. Sample_24 | reverse complement strand
TCGGTCTGGGTCTTGCTCGCGGCGCGGTCGGCAGCCACGGCTTGCTGGGTTTTCAGTTGCTTGAGTTCTTTGTCCAGACGCTCTTTCTGATCGCGCAACGCTGCACGGTCGGCCAGCGCCTGCAAGGCTGGCGGCTCGATGTGCGAGATGTCGATGGACAGGCCCGGCACTTCGAAGCGCTCGCCTTTGAAACCGTCGAGGATCAGTTCCACGGATTTCACCCAGTCGCCGTTCTCGTCGAGGGTGATGCCGTGCTCGCCCAATGGCAGGCTGAACAATGCGCTGTTGAACAGGCGCATCAGGCGCTCGACGTCCTGCTGCGAGAACTCTTCGCGCAGGCGCGCATAACTGTTGTTGTCGGCATGGTCGAGTTGCTGCTTGACCGACTTCAGGCGTTTTTCCAGCTCCCGCAGGCGCTCTTCCAGATCTTCGGCGCTGAACTGGCGCGACTGAGCCAGAGCACCGGCCAGTTCATCGTGAGCGTCTTTGGCCGCGAGCAATTGCTGCTCCAGCACTTTGACGTCATCGACCAGGGCAAAGCGGTGCTTGAGCACCGCCAGTTCGCCGAGCCAGCGCTGGATGCCGGTGATTTCCCGCTCCAGACGCATCAATTCCTGGGTGCCGCCACGCTGATCGTTTTGCAGGGCGTCCTGCTCGTTGCGGTAATGCTCGGCCTGAATGGTCAGCTCTTCCTTGCGCGCACTGGCGTAGTCCGACCAGGTGCCCAGCAGGGAATCGAGCAGTGGCGAAATCCGGTGCAGCTTGCCGCGCAGGATGTCGCGCTGCTTCACGCCATTGGCCAACGCTTCGACGAGTGGGCCGGCGGCGACCAGCGAGTTGTAGTCCTGCTCCATCCGTCGTACATCGCGGAAGGCTTCTTCGCACGCGGCAATGTAATCGACGCTACCGGAACGCAGGCTGTGCTCGAACGCATCGAGGAACAATTGCTTGAGCTTGGCCGCGGTAATTTCACGCATGTGCAGCAGGTTGATGAACAACGCGCGGAACGTCTTCAGGCTCTGTTCGCTGGTGGAGCGCAGCGGAATCAGTGTCAGGTCCAGCGGAATCGATGTGTGACCACCGACCAGCAGACGACGCAGTTCATCAGGCTTGAGTTCATAGGCTTTCAGGCCTTCGCGCTCGAGGTTGGTGAACAGTTCTTTCTGACGCAGGCAGGTGTCGTTTTTCTGGTAATGAGCCAGATCGAGCTTACCGGCGTAGGCGAAGAACTGGTGACCGAAACCACCGCCCGGGCCGCGCCCGACCACGCCGATCACGTGTGGGCCGTGGGGCAGGTTCACTTCCACCAGAATGTAACTGGTGTCCGAGGCGAAGTAGAAACGCCGGGATTGTTCCAGGCTGTACTTGCCGAAACTCATGTCCGACATGCGCGCCAGAATCGGGAACTGCAAGGCGTTGATCGAAGCGGATTTACCGAGGTTGTTCGCGCCGTAGACCGACAACGGTTCTTCCAGCGGAAACAGGCCGAGGCTGTAGCCGGCGGTGTTCAGAAGGGCAAAGCGGCGGATGCCGTAACGTTCCTTGCTCATGCGTCGAGCTCCTGTTCTTCGGCAATGGCGCGGGCCAGGGCGTCTTCTTCGCTTTCACTTTCGAATTCGCTCAGGTCCAGCGGGTCGTCGGTCTGCAGCAGTTTTTCGTCGCTGTCTTCGTCGATCAGCACCGGCACGGGCAGTGGCAAGACGCTGTGCAGGCTGGCGGCCAGGTCTCGGTCTTGCTGGACCGACAGGCAGACGTCGAGGAAGCGGTGCATCGGCGGCAGAAAGCGGTAAACGCCGTTTTCTTCGCTGGCGAAACCGAGTTGGGTCATGCGGCGCATGATCTTTTCTTCGAGTTCGTCCTGGGTCTGCACTTCGGCCTGAATGAACAGGTCGCGGTACTTTTCCAGCAACGATGGCAGTTCGTCGCGACCGAGGCTCCCACCGTCGAGCACGGCGATCGGATCGCGCCCCTGATCGGCCAGATGCTCGACGAGGATGAAGGTGAACAGCGCCAGGCGCTGGGCCGTCTTGTTTACCGCGGCAGCGGCGAGGTCCGGTACGAAATAGTAGAAACCACGGGTGTCGCAGACCAGTTCAAAACCCAGTGCCTTGAAGAGTGTGCGGTACTGGTCCTGAAAGTTCGACAGCTGAGCGTACAGCTCCGGATCGCGGCGGCTGACATGGTAACCCTTGAACAGCTCGCGGAAGATCGGCGCCAGTTGGGACAGTTCGGATAGATCAAGATGCATAAGGGGTGCTCGCAGAATCCTCGGTAGCGTCAGGGCCGGCCGAGAGCAGGGCGAAGGAGCGCAGGCTGACCTGGTGCTCATGTGTGAAGTAGTCGCGACGTTCCAGGCGTTCGCGCTTGAAGCGTTTTTCCCTCGACAGGCGCGAGAACCAGTACAGCAATTCGTCGGTGGCGCCGTCCGGTTCCTGTTCCAGCAGCCAGGTCATCAGATCCGGCATCGGCAAGGCGTCCTCGCAGCGCTCGAGCATTTCCCGGACCGTGCGTGGCGCACGCGGGGCATCGCCGCCCTTGTGGGTTTTGTGCGCCTTGGGAAAGCGCGCCGGTTTCGGTTCGAAACGGGCCAAAGCGTACACGTAGGCCTCGACCTGACTGGCGCTGCCGAGAAAGGTGCTTTGCGGGCGGGTGAACATCGGCATGGCCGCTTGCGGTACGGCGTCGATGCCTTTGCGGCGGATCATCGACAGCGCCAGCGCGGCGCCACGGGTCACCGCGTTATGTCGACGTGCTTCTTCGCGCAGCGGCAGCAGCAGTTCGCGGGCGTGACGCAGGGTCAATTGGGCGCTGGTCTGCATTTCGAGGATGCGCGCGTGGGTGCGCAGCAGCATGTCGTCATCGACCAGGTGGCCGAGCCGCTGCTGTTCGCTGAGCATCTTCAGCAGGACGGTCTCGACCTTGCGCACGCCTTGTTCGAAGGCGCCGTCGGCGTTCACCAGATCGATCATCGGTTCGACGTATTCGTCCCAGGTCGCCAGCACTTCAGCGTAACGCTGACGCAGCGGAATCTGTCGGTCGCTGGTTTTCGCCCGTTCGGCGACAGCCACCAGTGCCTGTTCGTCGTTATCGAGCTTTTTCAGTACGTCACGGACGCGCATGTCGAGCAGACGCAATTGACGAGCGAGGTCATTGCCGTCACGGATATCGAATGCATCCTGGATGTAACCGGCCAGACGCTCGAGGTGGCGCAGATAGGCTTCGATCTCCAGGCACAGGCCCAGACGGTGTTCACGGCGCAGATAGGCGAGGAAGTCGTGAATCTGCGCGTTGAGTTCGAAACGGTTCGGGCTTTTCGCCACGGGAACCAGAATATCGAGGCGAATCCACACATCCAGCAGGCTGGTGATGTCCTGCGGCGTACTGTCGAGTTGCTGGGCGGCCAACTGTGAACGCAATTCGTTGAGGCTCAGTGTGCCTTGGTCGAAGTGCTCGCACAGTGGCTCCAGAAGTGCCCAGTGTTCAGCGAGGGCGCGCAAGACGCGCTTGGGTTCGATCATCGGAATGGCCGGCTG
>NZ_RCNW01000258.1:0-3537 GCF_004307605.1 Pseudomonas sp. Sample_24 | reverse complement strand
CCGACCCAGATCTTGCGCGATTCGCGACGTTTGATTGGAGATTCGCCGTGCATGACTTATTGACCCAACTTCAGGCGAGCAGTCTCGCCACTGGTGAACGGAGCAACATCAACCGCCTGACCGTTGTAATTGACCTGCGCGCCACGGGCATAACCCAGACGTACAGCGAACGGCGGTTTGCCGCTGACGGAAACATTGTCGCCTTTACGCTTGAGACCACTGAACAGCACTTTACCGCCACCGTCGGTCACTTGCGTCCAGCAATCAGCCGTGAACTGAATTTGCACCTGGCCTTGACCGGCAACAGGAGCCGCAGCCACCGGGGCGGGTGCTGGCGTGCTCGGCACGACCGGGGCAGTCACGACCGGCGCTGGAACGACAGGGACTGCAGGGGCTGGCGTGGCCGGTGTGGCGACAACCGGGGCGGCATTATGCGCAGGCGCGGCAGGCGTTGTAGCAGTCGGAGCAGCGGGTGCGGTTGCCGGGGTTTCAGCTGGCACCTCAGCCGAGGTTTCGGCCTGCGGCAATGCCAGAGCAGTCTCGCCTTCGGCCTGACCTTGCGCCACAGCCTGGTCTTCCGGCTCATCCAGCGGATGAATCTGGGTGGTGCCATCGGCGCCTTCGACTTCAACGTGCTCCGGAGTGAGGCCGATCAGGTCCTTGGTGCGCAACGAGGTTTGATCCTGCCACCAGACAAAACCACCGCCAATCACCGCCACCAGCAATAACAGGCTGACGATGCGCAAAATGGTATGGGAAACCCGCACCGGCTCTTCGATTCGACCCAGGCTATGTACGCTGCTGCCTTGGGAGTCGGTACCGGTGGATTGGTCGAATTGCTGAACCAGAACGGCCTGGTCCATGCCGAGCAATTTGGCATAGGCGCGAATATAGCCACGGGCGAAGGTGTGCCCAGGCAGCTTGTCGAACTCACCGGCTTCCAGATTGCTCAGGGAATTGACGGTGAGGTTGAGCTTGAGAGCCACTTCGGCCAGCGACCAGCCATTGCTTTCGCGGGCCTGGCGCAAGGTCTCACCGGGGTTAACGCGATTCGCTGCTACAACTTCGGGATGCGCCGCTTTCATCATTGCTCCGACAGGTATTGCTGATATTCCGGTGTACCGGGATAGAGTCGTTTTAATTGCAGGCCATAACTGGCTGCCTTGTCGCGATCTTCAAACACTTTTGCCAGCCGAACGCCGAGCAATAGACTACGTGCATTTTGCTCTGTGAGCTGGCTAAAACGGTCGTAATAGTCACGCGCGGGCACATAATGCCTGTCTTCGTAAGACAACTCAGCCATTTCCAGCAATGCGCGTGGTTGTTGGCGGTTCAAACGCAAGGCTTTTTCCAGTTGCTGCTGGGCCAACTCACGCTGGCCGAGCATTGAAGCCGTCATGCCCAGGTTCTCGAACACTCGCGAACGCTCAGGATACAGGGTATCGGCGGCGGCCTGCTCGAAGCGCTCGTAGGCTTCTTTATAGCGTTTTTGCTCGAACAGAAAGCTGCCGTAATTATTGAGGATTCGCGCGTCGGCGGGACGAGAAGACAGCGCTTTGCGAAAATGCTCGTCGGCCAGCTCGGGCTCCATTTCGGCCTGAAACACCAGCCCCAGCGCAGCATTGGCATCAGGGTCGGCGCTGTCGAGTTCCAGCGCTTTTTTCAACGGGACCTTGGCGCGCTCGGTCATGCCTTGCTGCAGGTAACCAATGCCCAGTTGCACATAGGCGGCCCGCGCTTCATCACGGCCTTTGCTGGTCTTCATCGGGTTGTAATCGCCCGAAAGCACGCAGCCAGCACACAGGCTGGCCAACAGCAAAAGCAGCGCAAAGCGCAGGGACATAGAGATCCTCTCTTGGTTATTTCGCGGCGTTCTGCGCCATATCGTTGTCGGCGCTGAGTTCACGCACGGCGATATAACGTTCGCTGCGACGGGTGCGATCCAGCACCTGCCCTACCAACTGACCACAGGCGGCGTCGATGTCTTCACCACGGGTGGTGCGGACGGTGACATTGAAGCCGGCATGATGAAGCTGATCCTGGAACCGGCGGATAGCGTTGTTGCTCGGCCGCTCGTACCCGGAATGCGGGAACGGGTTGAACGGGATCAGGTTGATCTTGCACGGAATGTTCTTCAGCAACTCGATCATCTCGACCGCGTGCTCGACCTTGTCGTTGACGTCCTTGAGCAAGGTGTACTCGATGGTCAGCACGCGCTTTTCGCCCAGGGACGACATGTAGCGCTGGCACGACTCGAGCAGCATCTTAAGCGGATATTTCTTGTTGATCGGCACCAATTGGTTACGCAATGCGTCATTCGGTGCGTGCAGGGACAACGCCAGGGACACGTCGATGTGCTTGGACAGCTCATCGATCATCGGCACCACACCCGAAGTCGACAGGGTCACGCGGCGCTTGGAAATGCCGTAGCCCAGGTCATCCATCATCAGGTGCATGGCAGCGATGACGTTGTCGAAGTTCAGCAGCGGCTCACCCATGCCCATCATCACCACGTTGGTGATGGCACGGTCGACGGTCGCCGGGACGCTGCCAAAGGATTTGTTGGCAATCCACACCTGGCCAATGACTTCGGCGGCGGTGAGGTTGCTGTTGAAGCCTTGCTTGCCGGTGGAGCAGAAACTGCAATCCAGGGCACAGCCTGCCTGGGACGAAACGCACAAGGTGCCGCGTTTGCCCTGGGGAATGTACACGGTCTCGACGCAGCTGCCGGACGCCACGCGCACCACCCACTTACGGGTGCCGTCGCTGGAGATGTCCTCGCTGACCACTTCCGGACCACGGACCTCAGCAACAGCCTTGAGCTTTTCGCGCAAGGCCTTGCTGACGTTCGTCATGGCGTCGAAATCATCGACGCCAAAGTGGTGAATCCATTTCATTACCTGACCGGCACGGAAACGCTTCTCCCCGATTGAGTCGAAGAATTTTTCCATTTCCTGTTGAGTCAGCCCCAGCAGGTTGGTTTTTACAGTCGATGTAGTCATGGATTCACCTTCACTCTTTAAGCCAATGCTTAGCGAGTGGTTACTTCAGTAGCTGCGAAGAAGTATGCGATTTCGCGAGCAGCAGCGGCTTCGGAGTCCGAACCGTGAACAGCGTTGGCGTCGATCGATTCAGCGAAGTCAGCACGGATGGTGCCAGGAGCTGCTTCTTTAGGGTTGGTAGCGCCCATCAGCTCACGGTTGCGAGCGATAGCGTTTTCGCCTTCCAGAACCTGAACGACAACCGGACCGGAAGTCATGAAGGCAACCAGGTCACCGAAGAAACCACGAGCGCTGTGCTCAGCGTAGAAGCCTTCGGCTTCGGCTTTGGACAGTTGCTTCAGTTTCGAAGCTACAACGCGCAGGCCAGCGTCTTCGAAGCGAGTGGTGATCTTGCCGATCACGTTTTTAGCAACGGCGTCAGGCTTGATGATGGAGAAAGTACGTTGAACAGCCATGGTGTAACTCCAGAAACGGTAATTTGCGAAAAATTAAACCCGCGAATTATACGCGGGTTCTTGGGTATTGCCTAACCTGC
>NZ_RCNW01000216.1:0-3557 GCF_004307605.1 Pseudomonas sp. Sample_24 | reverse complement strand
GATAAACCGCGCCCAGTTTAAGGATTTGCGTCAGTTCATCCAGTGCCGTCCGGCACTCAAGCAGCAATTGCGGATCCGCCAGATCGTTTTCGGTCATGCGGTCGCGGTAGTGCTTCTCGACCCATTCGGTCAGAGTGCCGTACAACGGTGCCGTCATGATAACGCCTGGATTGACCGCCGCCAGTTCGGTTTCGTTGAGCGCGACACGCAACCTCAGGCAAGCAGGGCCACCACCGTTCTGCATGCTTTGCTTGAGATCGAAGACTTTTACTTCGCGGATCAGGCCGCCGGAGCTGGTCAAACCCTGCAAGTATTGCCAGACGCGTTCATTGCCACGGCATTCTTCCGGCACGATCAACAGCATCGAGCCGTCAGGACGCGACAGCAGTTGGCTATTGAACAGGTAGGACCGAACGGCGTCTTCCACGGTTACTGCGGAACGCGGAACACACACGGACTGAAATTTCCCACCGACTTTGGCGAGTTTGCTCTGCAATTCGGCGAGCATCTTGTCCGTCTCGAGGAAAGCGTCCTCGTGATAGAACAGCACTTCGCCGTTGCCTACGGCGATCACGTCGTTGTGGAACACGCCCTGGTCGATCACCGATGGATTCTGCTGGGCATACACCACGCCGTCATCGCTCAAGCCATGCAAGCGGGCCACGGCCTGGGACGCTTCGAGCGTCTGGCGTGCCGGGTATTTCTGCGGTGCCGGGTAGCGGGTATCGAACGCACTGCGGCCGAACACGAAGAACTCGACGCCGGCTTCGCCGTACTCGCGGCAGAAACGCGTGTGGTTGGCCGCGCCTTCGTCACCGAACTGCGCCACGGCCGGCAACGCGGCGTGATGAGCGAAGTGGTTCTGGTCGGCGAACATCGCACCCAGCACGCGGCTGGTGGTCGGATGTTCGATGCTGCGGTGATATTTGCAGTTGAGGTTGGCGGCGGTGAAATGCACACGACCGTCAGCCGTGTCGGCGCTCGGGCTGACGGTGGCGGCGTTGGCTACCCACATGCTCGACGCCGAGCAACTGGCGACCAGCAATGGCATGGCTTCCTTCGCAGCACGCTCAATGACCTGGGCGTCAGTACCGGCAAAACCCAGGCGACGCAATGCCGCCACGTCCGGGCGCTCTTGTGGCGCCAGCACGCCCTGCTGGAAACCCATTTCCATCAGCGCTTTCATCTTCGCCAGGCCTTGCAGCGCGGCTTCCTTGGGATTGGAAGACTGCTGGCTGTTGCTCTGGGACGCGACGTTGCCGTAGGACAGGCCGCCGTAGTTATGGGTCGGCCCCACTAGACCGTCAAAATTGACTTCATAGGATTTCATCAGCGAGGCTCCACGAGAATCTGTTGTTATGGCTTCAGTACATTCTTTGAGACAGAGGTGTGGCCATCGCTGGCAAGCCAGCTCCCACAGTGACTGCGTCGTACACAAGATGTGTGAACGCCACCGAACTTGTGGGAGCGGGCTTGCCCGCGATTGGCGTTACACCATCTTCACGCCAGGCGTGAGAGCGGCAGGCAACACCAGGCTCGGGGTTTCCAGCGAGGCCACCGGGTACGCGCAGTAATCCGCCGCGTAATAGGCGCTGGCGCGGTGGTTGCCCGAGGCGCCGACGCCGCCGAATGGCGCGCTGCTCGCGGCGCCGGTCAGTTGCTTGTTCCAGTTGACGATACCGGCGCGGCTTTCCAGCCAGAACTGCTGGTAACGCGCTTCGGAGTCCGACAACAGGCCGGCGGCCAGACCGTAGGCGGTGTCGTTGGCTTCAGCGATCGCCGCTTCAAAATCAGCGTAGCGGATCACTTGCAGCAACGGGCCAAACAGCTCTTCGTCAGGACGATCGGCCACAGCGCTCACATCGAGGATGCCGGGGGTCAACAACGCCGACTGCGCCTGTGGCTGAGTCATTTCCAACAGTGCCACGGCGCCATTGGCCAGCAGATGTTCTTGTGCATCCATCAACGCTTTCGCGGCAGCGAGGGAAACCACCGAGCCCATGAATGGCGCCGGTTGCTGATCGAATGCGCCGACTTCAATCGTCGAACTGACGGCCACCAGGCGCGCCAGCAACGAGTCGCCCCACGCGCCTTGCGGCACCAGCAAGCGACGGGCACAAGTGCAGCGCTGGCCGGCGGAAATGAACGCCGATTGAATGATGGTGTACACCGCAGCATCGAGGTCGGCGACCTGATCAACCACGAGCGGGTTGTTGCCGCCCATTTCCAGCGCAAGAATCTTGTCCGGACGACCGGCGAATTGCTGATGCAGGTGATTGCCGGTGCGGCTGGAACCGGTGAAGAACAGCCCGTCGATGCCCGGGTTCGCCGCCAGGGCGATACCGGTTTCGCGTGCGCCTTGCAGCAGGTTCAACACGCCGGCCGGCAGACCGGCCTCAATCCAGCACTTGACCGTCAGTTCGGCGACTTTAGGGGTCAGTTCGCTTGGCTTGAACAGCACCGTGTTACCGGCCAGCAGCGCCGGCACGATGTGACCATTGGGCAAGTGCCCAGGGAAGTTGTAAGGACCGAACACCGCCACCACGCCGTGTGGCTTGTGACGCAGTACAGCGGTGGCATCGCCCAGCGGGCCGCTCTTTTCGCCAGTGCGCTCGCGATAGCTCTGCACCGAGATCGCGATCTTGTTGACCATGCTGGTGACTTCGGTCGCGGCTTCCCACAGCGGTTTGCCGGTTTCTTCACCGATGGTGCGCGCGAGTTCGTCGGCGTTGTTTTTCAACGCAGCGGCGAAGGCTTCCAGCACCGAGATACGTTCCTGCAACGTGCGACGCGCCCAATCCGGGAACGCCTGACGTGCGGCTTGCACGGCCGATTCCACTTGATCAACGGTGGCGCTGCTGCCCGACCACAGCACTTGCTGGGTCACCGGGTTGAGCGACTCAAAGGTTTCCCCCTGGCCTGCCAGCCATTCACCTGCGATGTATAGCGACTTCATTATTTCGACTCCCGGGCAGCGGACAACGCCACGGCGCGCACTTGATCGCCTGCGTTGAGTTGAAGACGTTTGGCGGTCTGCGGATCGACCACCAGCGTACCGGCGGCCAGACGTGCCGGCGCGGCCGTGATCCGACAGTCTTCGCGTTTGCGGTTGTGAATGATGAACGGCGTGGCGTCGTCACCCGGCGTGCCGATGGCCAGCACCAGCGCCTGGCTGTCGCGCACGGCGCGGATCTTGCCGGTTTCGCATTCGATGGCCGGGCCGGCGTCGAAGATGTCGACGTAGCCCTGGTAGCTGAAACCTTCGCTCTTGAGCATCGACAATGCAGGCTCGGTGTCGGGGTGAACCTGACCGATCACGTTGCGCGCATCCGGCGACAGGAAGCAGGTGTACAGCGGGAATTTCGGCATCAGTTCGGCGATGAACGCTTTGTTGCCCACGCCGGTCAGGTAGTCCGCCTGGCTGAACTCCATTTTGAAGAAGTGTCGACCCAGGCTTTCCCAGAACGGCGAACGCCCGGCTTCATCGGAAACGCCACGCATCTCGGCGATGATCTTGTTGCCGAACAGTTGCGGGAATTCGGCGATGAACAGCATCC